>CAJWOB010000001.1 GCA_913043885.1 uncultured Spirochaetaceae bacterium
CAGAGCAACCAGGTCCTTCTCGTGCATGGCCTTGACGTTGGCACCGAAGCCGAGGGGGCTGCGAGCCACGCGTGCCTCGACAATGGCATCGAGTCCGATGAAGGCCCCGCTGCAGATCACCAGGATGTTGGTGGTGTCGATCTTGAGCATCTCTTGATTGGGATGCTTGCGGCCGCCCTGCGGCGGTACCGACGCTACCGTTCCCTCGATGATCTTGAGCAGCGCTTGCTGCACGCCCTCGCCCGAGACGTCGCGGGTAATCGAGACGTTCTCGCCCTTCTTCGCGATCTTGTCGATTTCGTCGATGTAGATGATGCCCCGTTCGGCGGCGGCGATGTTGTTGCCGGCGTTCTGAATGAGCTTGAGCAGGATGTTTTCCACGTCCTCGCCGACGTAACCCGCCTCGGTGAGCGTGGTGGCGTCGGCGATGGCGAAGGGTACCTTCAGCTTCCGCGCCAGGGTCTGCGCCAGGTGGGTCTTGCCGGTCCCGGTGGGGCCGATTAGTAGGACGTTGGACTTGTCCAGCTCGACATCGCTGTCGCCCTTGTTGCGCATGGCGATGCGCTTGTAGTGGCTGTATACTCCGACGGAGAGGACCTTCTTGGCATCCTCCTGGCCGATGACGTAGTTGTCGAGGTACTGCTTAATCTCGCGCGGCTTCGGAATCTCTTCCTGAAACTCAGCCGCGAGGACCTCTTCCTCGTCGTCGAGAATCTTCTTGCAGACGGTAACGCACTCGTCGCAGATGTAGACGCCGGGACCGGCTATGAGGCGGCGGGCGGTATCGGCGGATTTGCCGCAGAACGAGCAGAGTTTCTGGCCGTCACTCTTGCCCGTTTTCGCCATTCTCGCCTCGAGTCATGACTCGGTCGATGAGCCCATAATCGCGAGCCTCATCCGAAGACATATAGTAGTCCCGTTCCAGGTCGGACGCAATCACGTCGTCGTCTTTGCCCGCGTGGACGGCGAAATAGTGGATGAGCATCTTCTTGAGCCGCACCAGCTCTTGTGCCTGGATGCGGATGTCCGATGCCTGACCTTGCACGCCGCCCCACGGCTGATGGATCAGCACGCGTGCCGACGATAGGGCAAAGCGCTTACCGGCAGTCCCGCAGGCCAACAGCAACGCACCCATCGAGGCCGCCTGGCCGATGCAGACGGTCTGGATGTCGGGGCGCACGTACTGGATCGTGTCGTAGATGGCCAAGCCCGCGGTAACCGAACCGCCAGGCGAATTGATGTAGAGCTGAATGTCGCGGTCGGGGTCCTGTGACTGTAGGAATAGGAGCTGGGCGACCACCAGGTCGGCGGTGACGTCGAAGATCTCGCCGTCGATGAAGATGATGCGGTCCTTGAGCAGGCGCGAGTAGATGTCGTACGAGCGCTCGCCGCGTCCGGTCTGCTCGATTACGATGGGTACCAGTGTGTTCGCCTGCGGGTCAGCGGTCGCTTGCGGAGCAGCAGTCGCCTGCGGTGCGTCGTGGTGGTTCATGTGAGTGGCGCCCGAAATTAATAGTTTCCCTGCACCAAGTCCAGGTAACTGAGCTTCTTGCCCTTCTTCAGTTCCGAGGCCTCCAACAGCTGGTCATAGAGGCGTTCGTTGCGGACGTCGGTGCGCAGCATGCGCAGCATGTTAGCCTGCTCGTACTGCTGTTTCAGGCTGGCGGCGTCGGTATTGCGCTCCTTCGCCCGTTTCTCGAGCTCGGCATCGAGGTCCTCGTCAGACACCTCGATCTTCTCCTCGTCGGCCAGCTTGTCGACCAGGAGCATGAGCTTCAGCCGCCTCTCGACCCCCGGGCGCCACTCGTCGAACAACTGCTCGCGAGTGCGTCCATTGCTCTCCAGTGCTTGCACGGTGCGAGCTTCGTCGCCGCCGGCACGGGCCACCAGCTCCCGCCACTCGCCGGCAAGCTCCGCCTCGACCATGGAACGTGGTAGTGCCAGGGTGCTGGCCTCGAGCACCCGGTCGAGCAGCTCGCTGATGACCCGCTCTCGCACTAGCCTGCTGGCGTTTTCGGTGAGCCGTGTTTCGATATCGGCTTTGAGGTCGTCGAGGCTCTCGAACCGGTCGCTGATGTCTTGCGCTAGCTCGTCATCGATCTCTGGCAGTTGCTTGCTCTTGAGCGCCTTGAGGCTAACGGTGAGGTCGATCTTGCGCCCGGCGAGCTCCGGATACTGGTAGTCGGCGGCGAATTCCTTGGTGATCGTGCGGCTCTCGCCCATGTTCATGCCCACGACATCGTCGTCGATGCCGTAGGCGTTGTAGCCGGTGCCGATCTCGAAGATGAAGTCGCGGCGGGTGGTGCCTTCGCCATCGTCGCCTGCCGCCCGTTGCGCGGCGGCGTGCGCCGTGAGGGCGGCGCTGCCCTCTGCGGCACTGGCTTTCGCTGCCTGCGGCTCGGCAGCGTCGCGCTCGACGAAGTCGACGGTGATGACGTCGCCGGTCTCGGCGACGGGTGCCGGTGGTGGATCGGCGCCCTCGACCTTCACCGCCGCTGGCGCCTTGTCCACGACAATCGCGTTCTGCTCCTGCAGCGCCTTGAGCTCGCGGCCGAGGTCCTCCTCGCCTGGCGCCACCTGCAGCTCGTCGAGAGCCAGGCCGCGATAGGTGCCGAGGGTCACCTCGGGGAAGGTGTCGTAGTGCACCGAGAAGGTGTAGTCGGCGTCGAGGTCGAGCTCGTCGTCGGCATGCACGTGTGGCGCGGCGAGCTGCATCGGTTTTTGCTCGATGCCCTCGACGGCTTGTTCGAACGACGCCTGCACCAGCGCCTGTACCGCTTCGCTGCGCACCGAGTCACCGAACTTCCGCTCGATGACGTCGGGGGGCACCTTGCCACGGCGAAATCCCTTGATCTGCGCGTTGCGACCAAGGTCCGCCAGCACGGCGCGATAGGTCTGCGCCACCGACTCCTTGGCTACCGTGAGGGTGACCGTGACCTCGTTGTCGTCGGAGACGTTGACTTCTTGATTGGTGATGGTGACTGGCTTGCTCACTGTAGCTGTTCGACCTGCTCGACTGGGGACTTCGGATGCGGTGACCGACACCGGCTCTTGCCGGTGTCACCTCCGGTGGTCTTGAGCGGGAAACGGGACTCGAACCCGCGACTTCCACCTTGGCAAGGTGGAGCTCTACCACTGAGCTATTCCCGCGCTGCGTTACGTGTCGCTGGCCTGAGCGATGGCCGCCCTCGCGAGCGACAGGTGTATGCGAGAGAAGGGACTCGAACCCTTACGCCTCACGGCACCAGATCCTAAATCTGGCGTGTATACCAATTTCACCACTCCCGCGAGCGCGCTGCCTTGGACGCTTCGGGCACCCACCGACAGCGGGCCGAGTGTAGAAGATCGGCATGCCGTATTCAACACGGCGGGGTGCGGAACGAGGACATGAAAATACCAGCGGCGCGCGATAGATTCTTGGCCGTGTTCAAGCGTTCTGTTCGGTTCTCGGTCGTTGGCGCCGCGCTCCCCATCCTCTCTTCCTGCGCCGAGCTCCTCGCCTTCCTCGGGCTGAGCGAAGTCGTCATCAGCGGCACCATCAATGTCGAGGGGGGCGTTCCCGCTGGGAAGCAGATCTTCGTCGGCGTCAGCACCACCAGTCCGTAGCACGGCCCCGTGTTCTTCGAGAGCCAGCCGGAGTTCGTTGGCATGTCTGCCCCGGGATTCTTCCAGATCACCGGGCTGGAACCTGGCGACTACTACGTAGTCGCGTTCCTGAACGATGGGGACGGTCAGCTCGACGAGAACGCCGACTGATCCGGCTGCCAGGGTGGACCGCAGGACTTCGATAGTGAGTTCGACAATGCCAACATCACTATTCCCCTCGCCGGCGGCGGCGGAGGCATAGCGGCTGATATCTGGGAGCCCAACGACGATGAGTTCACGGCCACCAACCTCGGCACGGGAACCGCGGTCCTGAACGGCCTCACCATCCATACGGGGCCGGATGCCGACTGGTTCCGCGTTACAGCCGATCAGGCGTTGCTCGACGTCACGACACGGTCGGACGGCGGCCAAATGATCGATACCGTGATCTGGGTGTACGAGGAGGATCCGGGCGTACTCTTCGAGATCGCTTCAGACGACGATAGTGGCTTCGACCCACTGTATTCCCGGGTTGTGAACGTGCCAGTAACCCCCGGCTGGACCTACTACATCGAGGTACTGGAGTTCGAGTACCCCTTCTCCTTCCTGGGAAACTACGCGCTCGACGTGGTGTTTCACCCGTAGCCGGAATTCTTCAGAAAGCGACGACCAGATGGTCGTCGCTTTCACATTTGAGCCGTGAAGGGATCGAACCTTCGACCCGCAGATTAAGAGTCTGCTGCTCTACCAGCTGAGCTAACGGCCCCTGTAAGAGACAGCCTCGTGCAGGCACGAGGCTGTCCCGCGTTCGCGCGAGCGACCGCTTGCGCGCCCGGCAGGACTCGAACCTGCGACCTACGGATTCGAAGTCCGGCGCTCTATCCAGCTGAGCTACGGGCGCAAGGGTGGGCGATGGGATTTGAACCCACGACTTCCAGATCCACAATCTGGCGCTCTACCACTGAACTACGCCCACCGCGCGAGGCGCGCAGCCTACGCAGCGGGCGCGCGCGGCGTCAACATGCCGCGTCGCGTCGCTGCTGGGCGGGCGCTGGCTAACGCTCGTGCAGCTTCAGCGCGGCGCGCGCCGACTAGCGTTCCTCGAGCTTCAGGGCGGCGCTGTTCATGCAGTAGCGGAGTCCGTTAGGCGCCGGCCCATCCGGGAACAGGTGGCCGAGGTGGCCATCGCACGTCGAGCACAGGACTTCGGTGCGCCGCTGGAACAGGCCGTTGTCGTCTTCGGTGCGCACGCGATCCTCGGCCACCGGTCGGCTGAAGCTCGGCCACCCGGTCCCCGAGTCATACTTGTCATCTGAGCTGAACAGCTCGCTGCCACAGCCGGCGCAGCGGTAGCTGCCGGCGGTCTTCGTGTCGTAGTAGGCGCCGGTGAAGGCACGCTCGGTACCCTTCTCCCGCAACACGTGGAACTGCTCCGGGCTCAGCTGCTCTCGCCACTGCTTCTCGCTCTTCTCCATTAGCTACAGGCCGATGTCGTCGGCCACCTCCCGCATCGCTTCGATTACCGTCTGAATGAGTTGATCGAGCTCGACATCGAGCATCTCGCTGCCGCGGACGATCACGTCGCGGTCGACCCCGGCGGCAAACGCGGCGCTCTTCCACTTCTTGCGCACCGACTTCACCTCCAGGTCGCGGACGCTCTTGGAGGGTCGCACCAGTGCGCACGCAGTAACGAACCCGGTGAGCTCGTCGATGGCGTACAAGGTCTTCTCCAGCTCGCTGAGGGGCTCGACGTCGGTGCAGATCTGCCAGCCGTGGGACAGCACCGCCCGTACGTACTCGTCCGGCCAGCCCGCTTCCACCAGAAACTGCTCGGTCTTCTGGCAGTGCTGCTCAGGATGCCGCTCCCAATCCAGGTCGTGGACCAAGCCGATGGCCGCCCACTTCTCCTCGTCCTCTCCCTTCTGTCGAGCGATATAGGCCATGGTCGCGGCCACCGCCTTGCAGTGGTTGCGGAGGGCAGCGCTGTCGATATTCGCTTCCATGAGGGCCAGGGCATCGGCGCGAGTGGGTGCTGCTGAGCTCGTCACGGCCGCAGTGTACGCGGCCGGCTGCGCCACCGGAACCGGTTGCGGGTGGCATGCGCCTAGCGCACTCTACGTGCGTGTCGTCGGTCCTTTCCCGCTATCTATCTGAGCACCGCGACGGCCAGCCCGACCCCGCGCTTGTCGGCTACGTGGCCGCGCTGGAGCAGGTTGCCGCCATCGTGCCTGAGGTGGCGCGCGGCATCATCGACGAGCTCGCCGACCAGCGCGCCAACCTGAAGCTCATCGCCAGCGAGAACTACTGTTCCCTGGCGACCCAGGCCGCGATGGGCAACCTGCTTACCGACAAGTACGCCGAGGGATTCCCCGAGCACCGCTTCTACGCCGGATGCGACAACGTCGACGCCATCGAGTCGCGGGCTATCGAGCTCGCCAGGCAGCTGTTCCGCTGCGACCACGCCTACGTGCAGCCGCACAGCGGCGCCGATGCCAACCTGATCGCCTATTGGGCCATCCTGTCGTCGCGGGTGGAGGTGCCGGCGCTGGCGTCCGCCGGCGCCAAGTCGGTCAGCGAGCTGGACGCCGCGGCGTGGCAGGAGCTGCGCCGCGAGCTCGGCAACCAGCGCCTGCTGGGCATGGACTACAGCGCCGGTGGTCACCTGACCCACGGCTATAGCCTCAACGTGTCCGGGCGCATGTTCGAAGCCCACGGCTACGGCGTCGACGCCGCCACCGGCCTCATCGACTACGACGCGCTTGCCAGCCAATCCGCCGAGGTGAAGCCGCTGGTGATAGTAGCCGGCTACAGCGCGTACCCGCGTGCCATCGACTTCGCCCGAATGCGGCGCATCGCCGACGACGTGGACGCGGTGCTGATGGTGGACATGTCCCACTTCGCCGGTCTGGTTGCCGGCGGCGTGTTCAGCGGCGACTACGATCCGATGCCGCATGCCGACGTGGTCACCACCACCACCCACAAGACCCTGCGCGGCCCACGCGGCGGCATGGTGCTGTGCCGATCCGAGTTTGCCGAAGCGGTGGACAAGGGCTGCCCGCTGGTAATCGGCGGCCCGTTGCCGCACGTGCTGGCGGCCAAGGCGGTGGCGTTCGCCGAGGCGGCGCGCCCCGAGTTCCGTAGCTACGCGGCTCAGATCGTCGCCAACTCGCAGGCGCTGGCGGCGGCGCTCGCCGACCAAGGGCTGCGCATCGCCACCGGCGGCACCGACAACCACCTGATGCTCATCGACGTCACCCCCGAGGGGTTGAACGGCCGGCTGGCGGAGACGGCCGTGCGCCGCTGTGGCGTTACCCTCAACCGCAACGCGCTTCCCAACGACCCCAACGGGCCCTGGTACACCTCGGGCCTGCGCCTGGGCACCCCTGCGCTCACCACCCTCGGCATGGGTGAAGCGGAGATGCGGGACATCGGAGCGTTGATAGCGCGGGTGCTGCATGAGGCCGAGCCGGCGACCATCACCAAGGGGGCCCGCGCCGGCAAACCGAGCCGCAGCAACGTGGCCCTGGACGACGGCGTACGCGACGCGGCGCGGCGCGAGGTGGCCGATCTGCTCGATCGATACCCGGTCTACCCGGAGATCGACCTGGAGCTGTTGCGCTCGCTCCTGCCGTGACCGAGCCCTACGACCTGTCCGATGCGCGGGTGGTGGTAACCGGGGGCAGCCGCGGCATCGGCAACCACATCGCCCATGCCTTCGTCGCCGCCGGCGCGCGGGTGGTCATCACCGGCAGGGATGCGACCACCCTCAGCAGCGCGGCGGCCGCCATCGGCAACGGCTGTCTGCCTCTGGTCTGCGACCAGATAGACCCGTCGGCCATCGACCGCATGGCGGAGCAGGTGCTCGGTGAATGGGGGGGTATCGACATACTGGTCAACAACGCCGGTGGTGGCGGTGGTGGCCCGATGCCGGAGATGACCCTGGAGGCGTGGCGCCGCGTCATCGACACCAACCTGACGGGCGTGTTCTACACCACCCGCTGCTTCTTGCCTTCCATGATCGCCCAGCAGCGCGGGGACATCTTCATCATTGGATCGATGAGCGGTAAGAGCCCCGACCCGGGTGGGTCGGCGTATGCCGCCGCCAAGTTCGGGCTGCGTGGGTTTGCCCAGTCGCTGCTGTACGATGTGCGCCGCAGCAACGTGAGAGTGATGGTGGTGAACCCGAGCGCCACGGCAACCGGTGCCGACGAGGGGCCCGCACACGGACCCGGTATCTATCTGCACGCTGCCGACATCGCCGCTACCCTGGTCCATCTCGCTCGCCTCCCCGGCCGCACGCTGTTCCGCGACATGGACGTATGGGGAACCAATCCGTTTCCACCAGGGGAGTGAGCTGAGCCGCCTGCTGGCAGCGCTGGCGGTCGAGCGGCCGCTGCAGATCGTCGGTACCATCAATGCCTACAGCGCACTGCTGGCGCGGAACGCCGGCTTCCGCGCGCTCTACGTCTCTGGCGCCGGAGTGGCCAACGCCGCCTTCGGGCTCCCCGACCTGGCGATGACGTCGCTGACCGAGGTTGCCGCCGAGGTGCGCCGGATCGCGGCGGTAACCGACCTGCCACTGCTGGTCGATGTCGATACTGGCTTCGGCGATGGGCTCGGCATCGGCCGTACGGTCGACGAGATGATCCACGCAGGTGCCGCTGCCATCCATGTCGAGGACCAGGTGGCCGAGAAGCGCTGTGGCCACCGACTCGGCAAGGCGCTGGTGGAGACGGAGGAGATGGTCGACCGGCTGCGAGCGGCTAGCGAGGCGGCGGCGGCGGCACGGCAAAGAGGGGCGGGCGAGCTGGCCATCGTGGCGCGCACCGACGCGCTGGCCGGCGAGGGTCTGGACGTCGCACTGGCGCGGGCACAGGCTTACCAGGCCGCCGGCGCGCACGCCATCTTCTTCGAGGCGGCTACATCCCTGGACGACTACGCGGCGGCAGTCGCGGCGGTGCAGGTGCCGGTGCTGGCAAACATGACCGAGTTCGGCGTCAGCCCGCTCTTCAACCGCAGCGAGCTCGCCGAAGTCGGGGTGGCGATGGTGCTGTACCCGCTTACCGCGTTCCGTGCCATGAACGCGGCGGCGGTAGCGGCCTATGCGGAGATACGGGAACAGGGGACCCAGGTCGGCATCCTCGATCGATTGCAGACACGAAGTGAGCTCTACGACGTACTCGGCTACGAGGAGTACGAACAGAAGATGGACCGCATACTCGCGCAGCGCGCGGAAAGAGGAGAGAAATGAGCAAAGAGGGTGGCCTGGCCGGGGTCGTGGTCGGTGAGACGGCGGTAAGCACAGTCGGGAAGAGCGGGGTCGGGCTCACCTATCGCGGGTACGCAATCGAGGACTTGGCGGCACACGCAGGGTTCGAGTGCTGTGCCCACCTGCTGATCCACGGCGAGCTGCCCAGTGAGGATGCGCTGGCCGCGTACCGCGGCCGGCTACAGGGGTGGGGTCACCCGGGCGGAGCGGTGCTGGCGGCGCTCGAAGCGCTGCCGGCGACCGCGCATCCGATGGACGTGATGCGCACCGCCGCGTCGGTAGCTGGCGCCACCGCCGACCCCGACGAGGATCCGGCCACCGCCGCGGACCGGCTGACGGCGGCGATGCCGGCGGCGCTGATCTACCATCACGCATTCGCCAACGGCGGCGTGCGGCT
Organism: uncultured Spirochaetaceae bacterium; assembly: GCA_913043885.1. Classification (GTDB taxonomy): domain Bacteria; phylum Spirochaetota; class Spirochaetia; order SZUA-6; family Bin103; genus Bin103. The sequence continues at coordinate 9,252 of CAJWOB010000001.1, forward strand.
GGACCTTACGACCGGCGCCGATACGCTGGCCGAGCGCTTCCTCGCGTTGCAGTTCCGCGCCACCGGAGAGGCCAAGCCGGAGAACTGGGCGGACATGGTGCGCGCCCTCGACGCCGCGCTCGTCCTCTACGCTGAACACGAGTTCAATGCCTCGACATTCACCGCGCGGGTGGTGGCATCGACGCTCAGCGACTTCCACTCGGCGATGACCGCCGGTATCTGCGCTCTGCGCGGGCCGCTGCACGGCGGCGCCAACGAGGCGGCTATGGAGCTGATCGCCAGCTACGCCACGCCGGACCAGGCGGAGGAGGGCATTCTCGAGCGCCTCGCGACCAAGTCGCTGATCATGGGATTCGGCCACCGGGTGTACAAGACCAGCGATCCGCGCTCGCCGGTCGCCCAACACTGGGCAACTCAGCTTGCCGTGGACGCCCGGCAGAAGAACCTGTTGGCGGTTGCCGAACGCGTCGATGCGGTAATGGCACGCGAGAAGGGGCTGTTTCCGAACCTCGACTTCTACAGCGCGCTGCTGTTCCACTTCTGTGGCATTCCGACTCCGATGTTCACGCCACTGTTCGTGATCAGCCGCATCTCCGGCTGGGCGGCGCACTTCATCGAGCAGCACAACAACAACCGCCTGATACGCCCCACCGCCGACTACACCGGGCCCGAGCCGCGACCGATCACGTGACGGCCGATCCGGTCCTGCGGACCATCGCCGAGTATGCGGTCTCGCCACCGTCGTTCTCGGAACGCGCGTACGCCACCGCTCGCATGTGCCTGCTCGACGCCCTCGGCTGCGCCATCGCCGCGTTGCAGGCGCCGGAATGCCGGCGCATGTTGGGGCCGCTTCACCGGCCCACACCGGATCTGACCGGCGCGCCTGAGGACGGTGGCGGCGGCGGCGGGCACGCGGGCGCCGACGGCGTGCGGGTGGTGGGCACCACGCTGCGCACCGATCCGCTGACCGCCGCCTTCGACACCGGGGCGATGGTCCGCTGGCTCGACTACAACGACACCTGGTTGGCGGCGGAGTGGGGGCACCCGTCCGACAACCTGGGTGCGCTGCTGGCGGTGAGCGACGGGGTCGCCGCCGGTGCCTTCGGCACCGACAGGCAGCGGACGGCAACGGTCGGAGAGCTGCTGAGCGCGATGATCCAGGCGTACGAGATTCAGGGCGTGCTGGCCCTGCAGAACGGTTTCAATCGGTTGGGGCTCGACCACGTGCTACTGGTGCGGGTGGCCAGCGCAGCGGTGGCAGCGGCGCTGCTGGGAGCCGATGTCGACGGCGTGGTCACCGCGCTGTCGCACGCCTTCATCGACGGCGGTGCGTTGCGCACCTATCGCCACGGCGCCCACACCGGGTCGCGCAAATCGTGGGCAGCCGGCGACGCCACCCGGCGCGGGCTGTGGCTGGCGCTGGTCGCTCGTCGCGGCGAGATGGGCTACCCTGGCGCCCTGGGAGCCGAGCGCTGGGGCTTCGAGGACGTGGTGCTGCGCGGCGAGCGCCTGTCGCTGCCGCGCGAGCTCGGCTCCTACGTCATGGAGAACGTGCTGTTCAAGGTGGCGTTCCCCGCCGAATTCCATGCTCAGAGCGCGGTGGAGGCAGCTTTTCAGCTCCACCCGCAGACCGTCGCCCGGCTGGACGAGGTGGCGGAGGTCCGCATCGAGACCCAGGAATCGGCGGTCCGTATCATCGACAAGAGCGGCCCGCTGACCTCGCCCGCCGACCGCGATCACTGCCTGCAGTACATGGTCGCCATCGGGCTGCTCAACGGTGAGCTGACCGCCGAGCACTACCGCGACGAGGCCGCCGCCGACCGTCGGGTGGACCGGCTGCGCGGTCTGATGACCGTGGTGGAGGAACCGCGCTACAGCGCCGACTACCTCGACGCGGACAAGCGCTCGATAGCCAACGCCGTGCAAGTGCGGTTCACGGACGGTGCCACCACGCCACGGGTGGAGGTGGAATACCCGCTCGGTCACGCCCGCCGCCGCGAGGAGGCGGCGCCGCGCCTCGCCGAGAAGCTCATCTCGAATGTGTCGGGGCGCTTCACGGAACGCGGCGTCGAGGAGATTCGGCAGCTGTGGGAGGCGGGTGCCGGCCTCGATGAGCTCCCTGTGGCGCGGCTGGTAGATGTGTTTACATCGGAGCTGGAGTCGGATCCGGCGCGAGGCGCCGAATAGTGCGTCCAGGGCGACTCGAACGCCCGACCCGCAGCTTAGAAGGCTGCTGCTCTATCCAGCTGAGCTATGGACGCGTGAAATGGCCGCCGCGCGGCCGATTCGGGATGAGAGGACTCGAACCTCCGATCTCCTGCTCCCAAAGCAGGTGCCCTAGCCGCTGGGCTACATCCCGGTGGTTCGCCTGCGACTATATCACAGCCCATAGCGGCGCGCGGTCAGCCGACCGGCCAGGCTGTCGGGGAGCAGTCGCCTGATCTGCCGTAGGACGGGGGCGGCGCCGCCGACCGCGACCACGGCAGGTGGACGGTGTGCGCGGAGCACCCGTGCTACCGCTGCGGCCACGTGGCCTGGGCCTGCCGCACTCGCCATCTCACGCTCGCGCGCGGCCGTCACACTGGTGTGGGCGGCACGATAGGGCTCGCTGGGCGTGCCACTTATCGGCGCAATCTCCGTGGCCAGGTCGCCGGGCTCCAGGTGGGTGACCCACACGCCCTGACCGCGCAGCTCCTCGCGAAGCGCCTGGGTGTAGGCCCGCAGGGCCGCCTTGGTGGCCGCGTACAGGGACTGCAGCGGCACCGGGTAGTCGGCGATCAGCGAGCCGACGGTAACCACGCGACCGCCGGCGGCACGCAGCCGCGGTAACAGCAGCCGCATGAGCTCCATCGGCCCGATGACGTTGGTGGCGAACAGCGCCGCGACCACGGCAGGGTCGGTGTCCTCGGCCGCCGACAACGCGCTGATGCCGGCGTTGCTGACGACGGCGTCGAGACGAGGGCCGAAGCGCTCCGCCAAGCGGGCGCACGAGCCCGGATCGGACACGTCTAGCTCCCATAGCTGACCAGGCGGCGGTGCATCGACGGCGTCCGGGTGCCGCGAGGTGCTGACGACCTGCCAGCCTTCGGCATCCAGCCGCTCGGCGATGGCACGGCCGATGCCGCGGCTCGCACCGGTAACCAGGGCGATTGGTGCCGGCCTGCCGCTGGTGTCGCTGTCGGTGTTGCTGGCGCTGTCGGTGGCACCCACAATCCAACCGTGGCGTCGGCGACAACGGCCGTCAAACTGCAGCGTCGTGCCGAGGCTGCCCTGCGCGAGCTGGCCACCCGCTACCCCGACACCCGCACGCCGCTGCACCACGACAACGGCTTCCAGCTGCTGGTGGCCACGATCCTCTCCGCGCAGACCACCGACGAGCAGGTGAACCGGGTGACCGCGCAGCTGTTCCACCGCTATCCGGATGCGGCGTCGCTGGCCGCCGCCGACACCGAGGAGGTGGAGCAGCTGATTCGCAGCATCGGCCTGTTTCGCAACAAGGCTCGCAACATCGTGGCCTGTGCCGGAGAGCTGCTGGCACGGTTCGGCGGCGACATTCCCGGAGACATCGCCGCCCTTACTACCCTGCCCGGGGTTGGGCGCAAGACCGCCAACGTGGTGGCCGCCCATTACCTCGGCCTACCCGGGGTCATCGTCGACACCCACTTCGGCCGGGTAGTGCGCCGCCTCGGCCTTACCGAGCAACGCAATCCGGATCGTGTGGAAGACGACATTCGCGCCATCGTGGCCGCCGCCGATCAATCCACCTTCTCGGCGGTGGTCAACCGCCACGGCCGTCTGGTGTGTCGGGCGCGGGATCCGCGCTGCGCGGACTGCGCGCTGGCCCCCCTCTGTCCGAGCGCTTGTCTCCCCGGGCAACCCGGCGGAACAATGCCGGCGTGAACCAACTGGAGGCGCTGCAGCGACCCGCCGACAGCAAGATCCTGCTGCTGGTGATGGACGGTCTCGGTGGTCTGCCGCGGGAGAGCGGCGGGCCAACGGAGCTGGAGGCGGCCAGCACGCCGCACCTGGACGAGCTTGCGGCGAGCGCCGAGTGTGGCCTGCACATCCCGGTGGCACCTGGAGTGGCGCCCGGTTCCGCGCCGGGCCACCTGGCGCTGTTCGGTTATGACCCGCTGGCGTATCCGATCGGCCGCGGCATCGTGGCCGCCCTGGGGATCGGGCATCCGGTGCAGCCGGGGGACGTGGCGGTGCGCCTCAACTTCGCCACCCGGGACAGCGACGGCACCATCAGCGACCGCCGCGCCGGGCGCATACCTACCGAGCTGTGCACGGAGCTGAGCGCCAAGCTCGACCAGATCGAGCTGCCGGGAGTGTCTCTGGCGGTGCGGCCGGTGCGGGACTACCGGGCGGTGGTGGTGTTGAGCGGCGACGGCCTCAGCGACAGTGTGGCTGATACCGATCCGCAGCAGACCGGGCGCCCTGCCGCGGTGGCGGAGGCGCTGACGGCGGCGGGCAGCCGCACCGCCGAGGTAGTACGGGCGTTCGTCGTCGCCGCCGAGCAGGCTCTGGCCGACAGCACACCGGCCAACGCTGTGCTGCTGCGTGGCTTTGCGCAGCTGCCGGCGATCCCATCGCTCGAGGAGCGCTTCGGCATCCGCGCGCTGGCCCTCGCCGTGTACCCCGACTATCGCGGCGTCAGCAGGCTGGTGGGGATGGACGCCATCGACGGTCTGGCAGATCTGGGCGCCCAGAACGCAGCGCTGCACCGCGAGTGGGACGGTGGTGATCTGTTCTTCGTCCACCACAAGTACACCGACTCGAAGGGCGAGGATGGTGATTTCGATGGCAAGGTCGCCGAGATCGAGCGGGTGGATGCGGCGCTACCGGATCTGCTGTCCTCGAATCCGGACGTGGTTATCGTCACCGGTGACCACTCCACTCCCAGCGTGTTGCGCTCCCACAGCGCGCATCCGGTCCCCTTCCTGATTGCGGCAGCGGGCTGCCGCCCCGACCGCGTCACTCAGTTTGGTGAGCGGGAGTGCGCTGGCGGCGCCTGGGGCGTCATTCCCGGACGCCAGCTGCTGCCCATCGCCCTCGGCCACGCCGGTCGCTTCGGTCGGTTCGGTGCCTGACGGCGCGGCCGCCCTCGAGAACGAGGACCTCCTCGACCGTTACCAGGCTGGAGAGGGGGCGCAGCTTCGCGTCTACGAGCCCGCGGAGCGCGTCATCGTGGTGGGGGCCGGGCGTCAGGCGGCCGAGGATGTTGCGTTGCCGAGCGCGGTGGTGGCCGGTATACCGGTGCGCAAGCGGCGCGGCGGTGGCGGCACCGTGCTGCTCACTCCTGGCCAGGTGGTGGTGGCCCTGGTCACCGCGGTCGCCCACCCATTCCGCAACCGGGAGTACGCGCGGCGGGTGAACGGGTGGATTGCCGAAGCGCTCGGCGGTCTGCTGGGCAGCGGGCACGAGCCCATAGCCCACCGCGGCATCAGCGATCTGGCAGTGGCGGACCGCAAGATAATGGGCACCAGCATCTTCCGGCGCCGCCAGATCTTCTTCTACCAGGCAAGCCTGCTGGTGACCAACGACGTGGCCGAGTTCGCCACCTACCTGCGGATGCCCGGCATCGTTCCGGATTACCGCCGCGGCCGCTCCCATCGGGAGTTCTGCACCACGCTGCGGGAATGCGGGTACGCAGGCGCCGCCGCCGACGTGGTGGCGCTGCTGGACGCGGTGCTGATGCCTCGCTTCGGCGCGCTGGACTGACGGCGACAGCTACGGCCAGTGGGCTACGGCGCGCGCACCGCGTCACCCGGCGCGTTCCACCAGCGGCGCAGCTTGCGGCTGCCCAGCAGCTGCCACGCCCAGCTGGTCGCTCCTCGATACGCGCTGTATTCGACGCAAAGCACCGCTGCCTGCCAACGTCGGCTGGCCAGGACGCCGTCGTCGGCGCGGGTCGGCGCGTGGCGCACCGCTCGCGACGTCTCCTGGCTCGGTGCGCCAGGGGCCAGCAAGAAGCCGTCCGCGCGGCCTAACGCTGCAGCTGCCACGCCGGACGCGGCCTGGCTCTCCACGTGATGGGTGATGGCCTCGAGGAGGGTGGGGTTGGCCAGTGGCAGGACCACCCGGCTGACTGAGCCGCGGAGTGCGCCAGCGCGCAGAGCATCGGTGCGTAGCGCCGTCTGTACGGCAAGGTCGTCGGCGACGCAGCCGCCGTGCAGCGTCGCCAGCACGCTGGTGACGGCGGGCACCGCCGCGCTTCCGGAGATGCTGCTGAGTGCGGCTACGGGCACCACGGGCGGCAGCGCGTGGGTGACGCTGAGTCCTGCACTGGCGAGCGCGTCTTGCAGCCGGCGCGCGGAGGTCATGAGCGGGTCGCCTGGGATCAGCGCCGCGACCCACACGGTCTCGGTGACACCGGAGTCGCTCGCCGCCTCGGGCGCGAGGCGTGGCGCGGACCGCCCCTCGCCATCGACCTTGCCTGCGGTGACAGCGGCCACGCCGGCCACTATACTCCGCAGCCGCGGTGCCACCGCACGAGCGCCGGGGGCGGCGACCGCACCGAATCGAACCGATGGTAGAGCGCATTCAAGAGATGGCCTCCAGGCTTGGCGCCATCGTGACCCAATGGCAGGGCGTGGAGGCGATACTGCTCGGTGAGGCTGCGGAGATCGACCGGCTCGATCCCTATTTCAGCGTCGATCTGTTCGTGTTTCACCGCGACGAATTGCCCACTGCGGAGGTGCGGATCGAGCAGCTGACTGGTACCGCGGCGTTCCAGTCCACCGAGGAGCAAGCTGTCGACCGTTTCCTCCTCGACGAGCTGCCGGTGAGCGTCAGCTACTACCAGATCGATCGCCTCGATTCCGTTCTGACCCGCGCCGAGGAGCGTCTATGGGCGGTGCGCGAGTCGGGCACCAAGATGCTGTACCGCCTGCAGAACGGCCATCCGCTGCATGAGTCGTCGGACTGGCTGAACCAGGCGCGCGAGCGGCTGCACCAGCTGGCCGAGAGCTTCTGGGAGTCGATCATGGCGAGTGCGCGTGCCGCCATGGAGGTGGACCTGCGCTATGTCAGCGCAGCCGTGCATCGCGGCGACGATCTGATCTACCTGAGTGCCGCAGCGACGTTCGTCCACAACGTCATCAGCTTCCTCTTTGCCTATAACCAGCAGTTCGAGCCGAGCGGTCGGCTGCTGCAGGCCAGGCTCCAAGAGCTGTCGAGGCTGCCAGATGGATTCGTCGGCCGGCTCGAGAGCTTCGTGCGAACCGACCAGGAGCTGAGCCCCGGACGCGAGCGGGAGATTGCGGAGCTTATTGCCCGCAGCGTTGTTGAGCTGGCGCCATAGCACCGCCGCCCGGATGCTCCCGCCAGGGCGCAGGTCTGCACCAAGGCGGTGGCTCCACGTGGTTGCAGCCGCGCTCTTGTGCATCGGGACCATAGGCTGCGCCGGGCGAGCCGGTGCGGTGCCTTTCGCCGACCAGCAGGGGCGGGTAACCGAGCTGCGTGCCGACCGGCGCCCGGCCGAAGAGCGGCGGAGTGCACGGGCGGCGCGGGTTGCGCCCAGCTCCTTGGCGCCGGCGGCGGGCGTCCGCGCTACCGCGTTGTTTCGTCTTCCGGCGGAGCTGTCCCTGGCGCCTACCGCGGGCGGCGTCTTCGTCGAAGTAAGCGGCGACGCCAGCGACATTACCGTCGAGATATTCGACGGCTCCGGTGCGCCCATGTGGTTCGAGCCGCTGCTGGTCGAAGGAGCCGGTACTCTGCGGCACGAGTTTCGGCTACCTCCGGAGCGGTCGATCGTCGGGCTGCGCGTCGTCAGTGACGGTGCGGGAGGGGAGCTGGAGCTGCTGGCAGCCGGTGTCGCGATCGTCGGCCCGCGGCTGTCGTTTGCGCCAGGCCTGGCGGTCACGGGAAGCTACTTCCCACTTGCCGGTGTCCACCGGGTCGATGGCTCCGCAGGGGTCCCGTTCGGTCTCCGCGCGCGGGTAGCTCCAGAGCTGTGGGAGGGCCTCGCCGACGACGGTTGGCTGATCGCTCTGCGGCTATGGTCCACCGGCGCGACCGAGGCTGTGGTTACCCTGTACGACCGGCCGTTGGCAGCCGGGGAGGGCAGGACCGCCCGCCCAGAGAGTACTGCGCGCTACCGGGTGCGGCTGGCCGGCGGCGAGAGGTTCGTGCACATCCCCTCGGCACTGCTGCAATTTCGCCCGCAAGCGCTCACCGTCGAGGGACGGGACGTTGGCGTGGTATCACTGGCCCACGAGCTGCTGCCGGGGGCGCGCGAGGGAGTCGAGCCGCTGGCCATCCCCGCGGATGCCGCGGCGGTGCTGGCTGTCCGCCCGGAGCGCTGGCGACAGCCGGAGTACGAGCTGTACGCGTGGAACGCGGCGCCGACCCGAGCGCCGGTGCTCATCTTCGATACCCGCGACTACAACACCCAGGCGCGACTGTTTCGACGGCTGGCCTACTTCGCCGAGAAGCGCGGCTACCGCGGCGCGGTGCACAGCGACCAGGCGCTCGAGGGTCGCCGCGGCTGGAACGCCCACGACTACACCGCCGCCGACCTGGCTCAGTTCTTCTCGGTTGCCGCCAACGACGGCGTCGTTCTCACCGAAGAGGAGCTGCGGCTCCGCCAGCATCTGCTGGACCACGGAGTGATACTCACTGCAGAGGGAGGATGGCGGGCGGGCGAGGGCGCGGTGCTGTCGATTAGCTACGAGTCGAACCCGTGGTTACGCGGGGTGCTGTTGAATCATGAGCTGCTGCACGGCGTGTTCTTCACTGTGCCTGGCTTCGAAGTGGCGGCGGAGGGAATCTGGCTGGGCCTCGACGGACAGAGTCGACAGTTCTGGCGCCGCCTGTTCCGACACATCGGATACGACGATGCCCACGAGCGCCTGATGATCAATGAGTTTCAAGCCTACACGCTACAGCAGAGCCGCGATGGCCTCATGAGCTGGCTACGGACATGGGGACAGCGCTTGCGTACCCGCTACCCCGACGAGGCCGACGCGATAGAGCTGATGGTTGCCGACCAGGACGGTCACCTCGCCGCATACGATCAGCTGCGGAACGCGCTCTTGGTGACCACCGGTCTGGACAGCGAGGAGCTCGCGCTCATGTCCGTCGAATGAGCCTGGCGGCAGATACCGCCACCACGCCCACACTCAGGCCGGCAACGTTGACCGCCGCATCACGGACATCTGCGGTTCTGCCGACGAACGCCTGGCCGATTTCCAGCGCCGCGCCGTAGAGCGCGCCGACCGCTATCGCCGCGAATGCGGTGAGTATCAGGCTGCCGAGCGAGCCGCGAGCGCTGAGGGGTAGCGCCAGCGCCAGTAGCACTCCAAGTGGGAGGTAGCCGGCGAAATGGAGCGCCGTGTCGGTGAGGTTCCACTGGGGGGGGATGAGCTCACGCGGATCCGGATACAGCGACAGGACCAGGACCAGGACGGAATAGGCGACCAGCGACCGGCGGAGAAGACGTCCGCGGACCTCAACCGGTTGCGTCCCTTCAGCCTTCTGCGCCATGGAGGTAGCTCGATACCGCGAGACCGGCAACGCTCGCCGTCTCGACGTTCAGCGGGTCCAGGAGCCTCCCGCCATCGAGCGTAAAATAATAGTAGATGCGTCCCGGTGGCACGTACAGTGTGGCTGCGTACTGGCCGGGAGCCTGTTCCTCCATCGGATAGAGGAAGGGGTCCCAGGCCGTGAAGTTGCCGACCACCGTGATTCGTCTTCCCGGAGCAGCGTCGAGTCGAAAGGTGAGACTGCCATCGGCGTTAGGCTCTGGTGAGAGCGGTCGCTCTGGTGCCTGCCCATCCGGCAACGCCACGACCGAGAAACGCACGCCGCGCTCGTCGGTGGCCGAGCTGGGATTACGGGGATCGGTCTGCCAGAGGCCGTCGACGACGATCCGGTAATGGACCTCGCCCAGGCCGTCGGGAACCTCCAGCGGCAACGCGAATACGCCTAGCTCGTTTCGGGTGAATAGATGGAGCGTGGTAAAACCTTCGTGCGCGAACCGTGCGCCAACGAAACGGGTCGGCAAGCTGTGAGCGAAGCTCAACAGCAGGTGCTGGCGCATCAGCACCGGCGGGCCCGAGGTCTCGATGCCGCGAATGTGGCGTTCCAGCAGTGGGTCGTCGAGCGCGGCCAGAGGAGTAGTGAGAAGAGGCAGGGCCAGCCCGGCCGCGCGCCAGCTCCTGGGCACGCCGCCGCGGCGGTTTCGCCGCCGACGGTTCCGCATACTGCCAACGTCGGCCTACGCTGGGGCCAGCTTGAGCGTTTGGCGAGGTGATATGGCAGCGGCGACGGCGCAGCAACTGCTTATCCAGCCAGAGAAAGGCGCCGAAGCTGAAACTGGGGCCGCGGCGCACCTGTGTCGTCTCGCACCGCGGCCTCGAGTACGCGCATGCCGTCGATAGAGGACCTCGCCCAGTTCAAGCAGACGTTCGCCGATGTGGGCGGGGAGACCGCCATTCTGGCGGACCGGGGGGAGGAGCCGGAGGACGCTCCGCCGCCCGAGGCACCCCCCGCGGAGGCCGAGGCAGTCGCGGGGCTGGGCGACGAGCTAGGGGCGCCTGGCGATACCGCGACCGCTCTCGGGCCCGAGGTCGACGACGGGCCAGCGCTCGATGAGCTGGATCTGGACGATCTGCTCGGCACCACCGCCGACACCGACAGCGAAGCGGTCGCCGCCACGACGGCGCCTGCTGGGGAGGAGGTCGGCGTCGTCGACGACCTGGATCTGGACGCACTGCCGCCTACGGACGAGGGCGAGGCCCCGGCCACCGACGACTTCGACCCGGACGCGCTGCAGCTGCCAGGCGAGGAGGATCCGGAGAGCACAGAGCTGGATGAGTCGGCGGCGGACGCCGGCGATCTGGACCTCGGCGCGCTGGAGCTGCCAGAAGAGGGGGAGGCCCCGGCAGCTGACGACTTCGATCTCGACGCTTTGGAGCTGCCTGGCGAGGAGGAGCCAACCGTTCCCGCGGCCGGCGCCGAGGCCGCTGGTATGGTGGAGGGCGAGGAAGCGGACCTGGACCTGGACGCGTTGCAGCTGCCGGGCGAGGAGGAACTGGGCGAAGAGGAACCGGCCGCGGAGGCCGAGGCACTCGAAGAGGCCGCAGGCGCCGATCTGGATGCCGGCGCGCCACCCAGCGCCGGCGAGGATGAGGCCCTCGACTTCGAGCTCGACGTGGCTGATGAGGGAGACGCCGCTGACGACGACCTCGACCTGGATACGCTCGATCTGCCCGACGCGCCGGGCGACGAGGACGCCGTGGCAGACGACGCCGACGCGGATGTCGATGCTCCTGCTGCTGTCGGCGAGGACGATCTTGAGCTCGACCTAGAGAGCAGCACCGCACCTGCAGGCGACGACGACCTCGCCGAGGATGCCGAGGAGCTGACGGAGGAGATCGGCGTCGACTCGCTCGACGAGTTTGCCTTCCCGGACGTAGGCGACGAGTTCGGCGACATCGGCGAGGCCGCTGAGATAGACGCACCCGCGGTCGAGGCACCGCCGCCGGTTAGCCGCGCCGCCACCGAAGCGGCCACCGGCACGTTTCAGCTCTCCGAGCGCGACTTCGAGCGTCTCAAGGCCAACCTGGCGGAGCTGCCGATCAACCTGCGCCTGGCGGTCCAGGACTGGGTCGTCGACGCGACCAGCGATACCCGGGTGCGTCCAGTCCTCGAGATGCTGGTGCAGGGCGCGGCGGTGTCCCAGGTGGCGATCGAGGTGCGGCGCCTCACCGGCAAGCGCATCGAGATACCGCGACACCTCGAGCGCCGCACCGGGCGAGAGCTGCAGGCGGAGATCGGGTCGCTCGCCTACCGCCTACGCCGCCGCCTGGTGCCGCTGCTGCTCACGGTGGTGGTGCTGGCCGGCGCTGGCACCGGTCTGTTCTTCCTGGGGCGCCGCTTCGTCTACCTGCCGATTCGCGCAGAGGGCCTGTATCGAAGCGGCTACGAGATGATCACCCAGGAGCGCTACCTCGAGGCGCGCAACCAGTTCGACGCCGCGGTCGCGGACCGCCCGGTGCGGGGCTGGCACCATCGTTACGCAGAGCGGTTCGTGGAACAGCAACAGCTGGGCAGCGCAGAGGAGTTCTACGAGCGCACCCTGGCCGGCGATGGCGAAACCTACCTAGGCTGGCCCGACGACGTGGGCGCCCACGTCGCCCTGGCCCAAGTGCAAACCGAGCAGGGCAAGTTCCAGAGTGCCGAGAAGAATCTGCGCTGTGTGCTCGAGGGTGGCTTTAGCAGTGCGCCGCCTCTCGACGAGCGGGGCTGTGAGCTCGCCGCCGATATCTACCACTTCGACGCTCTGCTGGCGCAGGCGGACAACTACCTCGAGTGGTCGCATACGGCGCCGGCACGCCTGGAGGATGCGCGCTTCCACTACGCAGTTGCACTGCGCCAGTACGACTCACGCGACGAGTCTGTGTACGGCATGCTCCGCTACCAGGTTCACGTCCGCGACGAGAAGGCCGCCCGCTACCTCGGCGAGCTGCTGCGCGACAGGGAAAGCGAGATCGAGCCGGTGACGTTCACATCCCTCGCGGCGTTCCTCATCGACGAGCGCAGCATCGATGGCGCCGAGGAGTACCTGTTCGACGCGCTGAAGGAAGCGCCAGCGGATGCCGAGATCCACTACCAGCTGAGCCGCTACTTCCGCGCCGCAGGTGATCCAGGACAGGAGCTGGCGGCGTTGCGCTTCGCCGTGCAGGAGTTTGGCGCGCCGGTGGCGCCGCGAGCTGCTGAGCCGACACCGGCGGTCCCCGACCAAGTGCGCCTTGCTCATGCGGTCGAGGCGGCCAACCGGCTCGGCGAGTTGCTCTACGACCGAGGAGAGATACTGGACGCGGAGCGCCAGTTCCAGTCTGCGATCGAGATGTTCGAAGCCGCCACCCGGTCGGGGCTGCTGTCCTCCAGCGATCCCGTATTCGGTGATCTGTACGCGAACATGGGCGACATCCACTACTACGTAACCACCAACCGTCCGGCTGCCCGGGCGATGTACGAGCGCGCGGAGGAGATCTACTCGCGCACGCCCCCCGAGGTGGACTACAAGCTCGCCTTCTTGAGCTACGTCGGCGGCGAGGAGCTAGACGCGCTCCGGCGCCTCACCCACATCGATCAGGCCCTTCCGGCCAACGAGAACCTGCTGTTTGCCCTCGGTAACGCCTTCTACGTGCGCGGCGATTACCTGGTCGCGCAGGGCTACTACCTACGACTGCTGGATATGCTGGAAACGCGGCGCAGCCGCATCCGCACGCTGCGGATTCGGGAAGACGCCGATCACGATGCGTTGGTGGACGACCTGATGAAGGCCTACAACAACCTCGGCGTTACCCTGAAACGGATCTCCGACTCGCGGGCCGCCGACACCGAGAAGCTGTCACAGGCTCTGGCCAACCTCACCCAGTCCCACGAGCTCTACGACCTACTGAATCGTGAGTCGGACACCTTGGTGGCCAGCGAGACGGCCAACCTGGCCTTCTTGAACACCAAGGGCATCCTGAGCCCGCTCGCCGAGTTCGAGCCAGAGATCTACCGCCGGCTGGCCCGGGACCTCACCGCCGACTCGTTCTGAGTCGCCTGGAAGGCTGAGTTAGGCAGCCGTCGCCACCGGGCTGGTGCAGGGCACCATCCAGCCGTAGGTGTCCTCGATGGCGCCGTACTGGATTCCCTTGAGCGTTCTCAGCAGCCGCTGGGTGATGGGACCCATGCGCCCGTCGCCAAAGGTCTTCTCGACATCGCCGTGGGTGACCGAGCTGAAGTAGGTAACACCTGCGGCAGTGCCGGTGCCGAAGAACTCGACGCCGCGGTCCATCACCTCCTCGATGGCTAGCGGGCGCTCCTCCACGGCAAGCCCCCACTCCCGGGCGAGCTCCATGACGGTGGTGCGGGTGATGCCCGGGAGCACGGTGTCGCCGAGCTCCGGGGTAACCAACGTCTCGTCATCGAGCACGGAGAATAGGTTGCAGGAGGATCCCTCTTCGATATATCGCCGCTCGACCGCATCGAGGAACACGCACTCGATGAAGCCCCGCTCCTCGGCCTCCATCTTGGCCAGGGCGCTGGTGACGTAGTTGCTGTTGCACTTGATCCAGCCGGTGCCGCCGGGCGTGGCGCGCACCCGGCGGGTGGTGCTGGTGGGAGAGGAGTCGCCTGGCGCAAAGTAGGACCCGACCCGGGTGGTGACGATTATGAAGTAGGGAAAGCGGCTCAGGTTAACGCCGATACCGCCTTCCGAGTAGGAGAAGGGGCGGACATACATGGACGCACCGGAGGCGAAGTCGTCGGCCTCCCATCCCGGGTCATAGACCGGGGCGAAGCCGATCTCTTGGTTGCGGGTGACCACGCCCCGCACCGCGTCCACGAACCCTTCGACCGGAAACGCCGGCATGTGGAGACCGGCCATCGAGCGGGCCATGCGGACGCCGTTGTCCATGGGACGGAACAGCTTGAGCGAGCCGTCGGGCTGCGGAAACGCCTTCAACCCTTCGAAGCAGCCCATACCGTACTGGGTGGTGTAGTTGACCAGCGGCAAATCGGCGAAGCGATTGCGTTCGAGAAACAGTGCCTCTCGCTCCGCGTCCGTGAGCGCTGCCTCCTGCTCCGGCGTCGAGTGTGGCTTCTCCTCGTAGCGATCGTCCCAGGTCGTGCCAGTCCACTGGCTTACGAAGACCCAGGGGTAGATCGCCAGGCTGAACTCGGACGCCATGGATCCTGCCTCCTCGCTTATCGCGCTCGGGGACGGCGCAGCGGGCCGCCAGCCGCGAATCAACGATTAGATCAATCGCGTCGCGGTCGGGTCAAGGAGCGGCCATCTTTTTTGCGTTCGTCGGCGTGCGGCTGCCGATAATCATGAAGACCGCGCCATGAACAGCAGCGCCCGAGACCACATCATCTTCTTCATCGCCCAGAAACTGTTTCACCTCGAACGAGTAGGTCACACCGAGCGCTACAATCGCATGATCTCGCTGTTCGAGCAGATCAATCTCGATGGGCTGTTGCAGTACCTGTCCCGCTACTACGAGGCCGATGTCGACCGCGAGCTCGACGACATATTTATGGAAGAAGGCGAGCTAGCCTTCGTGACCCGTCGTGCCGGCTACCGCTTCAAACACATCTACCGCGACGGGCGGCTGCGCCTCATCGGCATCGACACCGCAGAGTAGCCGACCGACTGAGGAAGTCGGCTGCGACTCGGAAGTCCTAACCTCAGCAGTCGAAGGTGGTGCCCTCTCGGGCTGCCACCACCTCCAAGCCCTTCTCGAGAGTGCCGGCATGGGCGCGCGCGTCGCGTTCCATGCTTGGCCACCACGGCGTCGTCGTTGCGCGGGTCGAAGTGGGTCAGCACCAGCCGCTTGACGCCGGCTGCCGCCGCCACCTCCACCGCGCTCTTGAAGTCGGAGTGTCCGAATCCCTGCACCACCGGCGCGGTGCCCAGGTACTGCTCCTCGGTGTACTGCGAGTCGTGGATGAGGATGTCGGCTCCCAAGGCGAACTTGATCAGGGCCTGGTTGCCGCCGCGGAACGCTTCGGCGTCGGTTGCATACACCACGCTGTGGCCAGTGGCGTGTTCGGTGATGCGGTAGAACAGCGTACCGTTCTGAGGGTGGGCGTAGTTGTCGGCGCAGTCGATGCGCCCCACCTCGTTGGGATGAGTGGGCGCCGACACGTGGCTGGCGAGATGGAGATTCTCGGCGCGCGGGTAGTAGTGGGCCATCTCTGGCCAGCGGTCGCCGAACAGGCGAGCCGCCTCTTCCGCATCCTCAGCGCTCGGCAACCGGATCGAGTCCACGCCTCGTAGCTCGTTGAACGCCATGCGCCCCCTCACGTCACTGAGCAGCGCCGGGAAGGTGGGGACGTCGAATAGCTCGGTGCGCAGCACGTCGACCAGCGATCGCTTCATACGTGCCGGCGCGTACATATGGAGGGCGCGATCGGGGAAATAGATGGCCGGGAAGAATGGCAGTCCCTGCTGGTGATCGTGGTGGACGTGGGAGAAGACCAGCAGGAACACCTGGCGGTCGGCGATGTCGATGTTGCGAACACCGGTACCGGCATCGAGGATGAGCTGGTGATCATCTCCTATGCTCATCGAGAAGCAGGTGGTGTTGCCGCCAAACTTCACGGTGCTGGGACCGGGCACCGGTACCGACCCGCGCACGCCCCAGCAGTGAACCTGCATGAGCGACTATTCTTTTGGGATCACGATGGGTGATCAACGCGGCGCCGCGGTGAGCGGCGGGTGCTCACACCATCACCTCTGGCTCTGTTGGGGGTCGCACCAGGTGCTTCTCGATGCCGGCCAGAAGCTCTGCGTCGATCGCCCTGAGCAGGTCTGACGCACCCTGCTTGCTCTGCGCCACCCGCTCCGCGGTCAGCTGCTCCTCCTCCACGAGATCGTCGACCCGCTGCCGCTCCGCTTCCAGGGCGGTCAACAGCTCTCGGGTCTTGTAGCGCTCTGCGGCGGCGAACGAGGCGGTACTGTGGATGCGGCTGATGGTCTCGGCCTACCGGGTGAGCACCGGCTCGAGTGGCGACAGGTCGGCACGCCGCAGAGTCGGCGCGCTGTCGGCCTCCTGGGAAGCGGCCACCGCCTCGCTGATCATCTGGCTGTAGTGCCTGCGGATGGTGGCGAAGATGCCATCGAAGGTCTGGGCGAAGCTGGCCTGCAGACGCTGGCGCTGGTCCGGACCGGCCGCCGCCTTGGCCGCGCGCACCGCCACCCGTTGCAGCATCACCAGGAACAGCACCTCGCGGGTGACCGCCGCCAGCCCGCTGATCTGCTCGGTGGTGAGCGTCTGGTATTTGCCCTCGTCGACGGCGAAGAAGACCGGGGCGAGGCGCTCACGCTTCAGCGCGGCCAGATGTTGGTGGCTGCCGCTGCGTAGCTCCGCGGCCAGCGCGGCGACCGCCTCGTCGGTCAGCTGCAGATGATCGCGCACCGCGAAGTACTGGAGAGGTAGCTGGCGCAACTCAAACCAGTCGCCCTTGATAGGCCGTTGCAGCAGGTCCATTGGTCAAACTGATAAATGTAGGCCGCCGCTGTCGCGCCATCAACGTCGTACGAGTCTGTCAAATTAATTACTGACAGCGCCGAAGAGAAGGTTGACAGTTTCAACGGTGCCGGTAGAATCTTTCGGAACTATATAGCGGGGATACCTTTGGGCCGTTGGCCCGCTTGTGGGCCCCGGCAAAATGTTAAGGAGGAAGTTGTGAGGAAAATCGCGCTTCTACTTGCGTTTCTCTTAGCCGCGGGCTCGGCCGGCGTGTTTGCCGAAACAGCAATTTCGACCGACTTCAGCATCTCGGGTGATGCATCGCTCAAGTTTGCTTATGATCTGGCTACTGGTGGCTTTGGGTTTACGAACTCTGCGACTGGGGATATCTCGTTAACTCTCGCGTCTGGCGATGCCACGAACGATCCTGGCAGTGACTGGCGTGGAGTGATTTCTTTGACCGGCTTTAAAATCGATATCGGTAGCGGCGCTGGTGCAGACTTCACCGGGGTCACCGGCTTGGACGATGACGAGTTCCTGCTGCTCGACGATGCGACTGCGGCGAACTCGACCGAAGCTGACCTGCTGGAAACCGGGACCGCCGACAGCGACCTCCTCGTAACTGATCCTAGTGTCGAGGCCTATATCACTAACGGCGACATTAAGATCTGGGTTTACGATCATCCCACCAATAGTGCTACGCAGGTAGCTGCGGTTGAGGATGCTGACTCGGGTGCGGAAAACGAAGATTCAGACATAGGTACGGATCTTTCTGAGAACGGCGGCGTCAAAGTGGCTTTTGGGTTCGACCCGGTAGACATAACCGTCGGTCTTACGACTCTCAACGATGAGACCGGTGATCCTGAAGACCAGGAATTCCAGCTCAGCGCTACACTCGACGCGTCCTTTGATCCGATTACTGTCGGAGTGTCACTTGCTCAGGATCTAGGCACTTCGCAGGGCGGTGCGACCATCATTGGTTCTAAAGTGGGCGGCACCTTCGGCCCCGCTACCGTGTCTGTCGGTGTCGATGTCGACACTAACGCAGAAAACTTCGAGGCTGGTGGTGGCGTCGATCTGACAGTCGTTGACGGCGTTGATGTTGGAGTAGACTTTATCTACTCGGATAATACCGCCGTCGCCTTGGATGCCGAGGTCGCAGTCGGCCTTGGGATCATTGACGGTCTTGATATCGACCTCGCCGCCGGTCTGTATGACCTCGCAGGTGGTGACACTACGGCTGGTGCGGATACCCGCCAGGATGACGAATTGGACGTGAGCATTGGCGTCGATGTCAGCTTCGCCACTGACGCGTTGGGAGGCTCTCTCACCACAGCCGTCGGCTTCGACACAGATACGATTAACGGTGGCGACGCCACTAACGGCGCCGACTTGAAGGTCACTCTGGCTGGCCAGATTCCGAACACCGAGTTCGTGCTCGCGTGGTCGGACTCCGATCTTAGTGAATTTGACGGTACCGTTTCGTTCACTACCAAAGTCAGCTACTAGACTCAACGATATCTTGACTGATCGGCGGTGACTCCGTCGGTCGGTGGTAGATTGAGGGATGCACCGGCAACGGTGCATCCTTTTTTTTGCTCACTCGTTTGATATTTCTAGAGATAGTCTCTTCCCTGGCGAGGTATTGTGTATCGAAGCGAGATCGCTTTCCTCGTCCATGTCTTAAGTAGGCTCAAATTATCTAAGATTTTTGGTTCCACGTACCCACCTACTATGGATCCGATAGGATGTCGCAGTGTGTTGCGTATAGGGTCTTCGTTGGACGCGCTTGGCCGAATTCGTTCGGCGGATGTCACAGATCGCGACGTCTCATTAACTTCTCCTGCCTACAACGGTGCTTGGATTTCGTGTTGAGTCCTTATCGCCCCGTGCCGTCATGAAACGAGCGCAGTGATTCTTTCGATGGCCATTACTTGTGTGTTAAAAACAGCCGGATCCATCCCATCTCGAACCTTTGGCAGATCCTTTAACGAAAATTCCACCGATAGAGCCGCTAAAAATGGACCTGGCGGGGCGTATGAGTTCGAAAGTCTTGCTGGAGGCTGTCCTGGAATCCTATGTAGTGACTGTCCGATGGACCTACCAAGGCTCTGAGATATAGGCAGGCATCCCTTTGTGGAGCGTAGCGCTCTGCATATACTGCGGCATAGAGTGCGTCCACCGCCCTATGGCTGGACGCAGCCCTATCGGTGTCCGGCGTCCTGGAAGGGGGCACCGCCAGGGGCTGTTGGTGTGCGCTCAAGCACACCAACGATTGCTTATGGTTGCTAAGTAGAGCGGTAGTGGTTGCTTTTTTCCGGTACCTCCGTGATAAGGACGCTCGGCATGGTGAGGGAGTAGGATGCCACAGACACTCCTCAAGACGATTCCTGGGGAGCGCTTCACGCCCTACACGCTGGCGCACAAGATAGAGGCGCGTGCGCTCCTGGAGTCGGCCTCCTTCCACCGTGGCCAGCAGCGCTACTCTATTCTCCTTCTCCAGTATGCCTTTACTGTCAACGAGTCGCAGGGAACCATGTATCTACGCAAGGACGGTGAGTGGTTCCGTCTGCGAAGCGAAGGGAAAGCCCTCATTGATATCCTTTTGCACTTCGCCAACCAGCACAGCGAGGAGCGTCACCGGTTTCCGTCTCCTGCCGGAGGCGTTGGGTATCTCTCGTATGAGTACGCGGCCCAGTTCGATACGGTAACACTGACGGCGAAGCGGGACTCGCTATCGCTACCAGAAGGTCAGTTTATCTTCGGCCACGTGTTCGTCGTCTTCGACGACTACACAGACACCCTCACACTAGTGCCGATTAACTATCGGGAGCATGACGCGGATCTCGAAGCGGCGCTCTCAGCGGCTGAGGCGCGGATAAACGATCTCGACTTCAATTAGCTCGCCGAAGTTCCACCCGAACCTGGCATCACCGTCAAAGTTAAAAAAATCGGAAGTGGTTCCTCGAATGAGTGTGTCGTGAACAACGTGAGCTCGGTCCTGCTAGAGCGCAATCTGTGCGGGGATCCGGAGCTGCGCTAAACTAGCAAGGGATCGGCGGTGTGTACCCTCGTCGTTGCCTGTAACCGTTCCTACAAGGTAGAGGACGAGCGCCAGGAGCACGTGTCGTTCTTCGAGACCACCACCTGGGGCAAGCTGGCGACTACGTGCGCAGAATACCTGACGAAGGGGCGCGGCGTTCGTGTGGTCGGGCGGCTCGAACGAGAACGCTGGAAAGACGGCGAGGGCAATCCGCGCGCCCGGGTGGTGGTGATTGCCGAGCACGTGGAGTTCAAGCCACGGCGCCGTCCGGAGGCCGAAGAAGGCGTTGCTGCCGCCGGCGACGCCGCGGAGGTTCCGGCCGAGGAGGATGCCGAGGCCCTCGCCTCATAGTCGCCCGCTGCGCGGGATAGCATGGCGAACCGCCTGCGACGGGGCCGCCGCGGTGTTGACCAGCGCGGTGAGCATGTATTACACCTTCGGCGATGACACTGGCCTGCACTGGCCTGCAGCGACAGTGGTGGTGGTCTGTGGCGTAAGCCGGGACCGCCACGCACCGTTGGTGTGCGCCGAAGCACACGACGACCGCCGGTTCTGGTTGCCGAGTCGACCAGCACCGGCGGTTTCTTTTGCCCCGGTGCGTCGACGATGGCAACGATCGGCGTAGCGAGGGAGATATGCCACAGACGCTGTTCAAGACGATCCCTGGGGAGCGCTTCACTCCTTACACGCTGGCGCGCAAGCTGCACGCGCGGGCGCTGCTGGAGTCCGCGTCGTTTCATCGCGGGCGGGAACGCTACTCGATTCTCCTTCTCCAGGAGGCGTTCACCGTGTACCAGTGGCAGGGGGCGATCTTCCTGCGCAAAGATGGCCGCCGCTTCCGACTCCGCAGTGAAGGCAGGGATATCCTGGATATTCTGCAGCACTTCGCCAACCAGCACAGCTCGGAGCGCCATCCTTTCCCGTTCCCGGCCGGCGGAATTGGCTATCTCTCGTACGAGTACGCGGCGCAGTTCGACACCGTGAATCTGACCGAGAAGCAGGACTCGCTGTCTCTGCCCGAGGGACAGTTTGTGTTCGGCCACGTCTTTGTGGTGTTCGACCACTACACGGATACGCTGACGCTGTGCGGCGTCAACTACCGGGAGCACGAGATCGACCTCGAAGAGGCGGTTGCGGCCGCCGAAGCGCGGATCAACGACCTGGATTTCAACTACCTCGCTGCCGCCCCCCCTGTGCGGGGTGCCAGAGTGGACGGCCAGGGAGACGAGGAGTGGTACCTCGATGGGGTGGAGTTCCTGCGCAGCGAGATCGTCAAAGGCAACCTGTTTCAGGCGGTGCTGTCGCGGCGTGTCACCATCGAGACCGAGCTCACCGCGCTTGAGGCATACCGTGCGCTACGCTCTAGCAACCCCTCCCCCTATATGTTCTACTTGGACTTCGGCGACTTTCAGCTGTTCGGCGCATCGCCCGAGGTCCACGTCAAGGCAAAGGAGGGGCGCGGCCTGCTGCGGCCGATTGCCGGCACCCGGCGGCGCGGCGTCGACCACAGCGACGACGTTGCCCTCGAGCGCGACCTGCTCAGCGACGAGAAGGAGCTGGCCGAGCACCTGATGCTGGTGGACCTGGCACGCAACGACCTCGGCCGGGTGTGTCGCGCGGGGTCGGTCGAGGTTACCGAGCGCAACGTCATCGAGCGCTACTCGCACGTCATGCACATCGTGTCGCAGGTGGAGGGCGAGCTCCTGCCCGACGCGAGCGGGCTCGACGCCGTTCGCGCCACGTTTCCCGCCGGCACGGTGACGGGGGCACCAAAGATCCAGGCGATGGAGACCCTCGACGCCATCGAGCAGGAGAAGCGCGGATTCTACGCCGGCATCGTGGGCTACATGGAGCCTGGCGGGTGGTTGGATACCTGCATCGCCATCAGGTCGGCGGTCAAGAAGGGCGATCGACTGGTGCTGCACGCAGGGGCTGGCGTCGTCTACGACTCGGTCCCGGCCAAGGAGCTCGAAGAGACGGTCAACAAGCTCGGCGCCCTTACCGCTGCCGTGGGCGTGGAGGTGTAGGGATGATCGCGATCATCGATAATTACGATTCGTTTACCTACAACCTGTATCAGTACGTGTCCTCCATTACCGACGACGAGGTGCGGGTATTCCGCAACGACCGCATCGACGTCGACGAGCTGCGTCGGCTGCAGCCATCGGCGATCATCGTGTCGCCCGGCCCGGGACGCCCGGAAGACGCCGGGGTGTCCGTGGCCGCGATCGAGGCACTGGCCGAAACGGTGCCGATACTCGGAGTCTGCCTCGGTCATCAGTCCATTGGCGCCGCCTTCGGTGCTGCGATCGTCAGCGCGTCGCGAATCGTCCACGGCAAGACGGATAGCATCTCGTTGGATGGCCGCGGGCTCTTCCGCGGTCTGCCGCCTCAGGCCGAATTCACCCGCTACCACTCTCTGGTGATCGATCGCGATACGCTGTCACCGGAGTTCGAGGTAACCGCGACGTCGTCGGACGGGGAGGTGATGGGCATCCGCCACCGCCAGTTATTGGTGGAGGGGGTGCAGTTCCACCCGGAGTCCATCGCGTCGCCGCACGGACTGCAGCTGCTGGCGAACTTCCTCGACTATCGACGCGAGCCGTTTCCGTACCCCGACGTACTCTCCGGTCTGCTGGCTGGCTCCGACCTGACGATGGAGCAGGCCGCCGAGGTGATGGACGAGGTAACCGAGGGGCGGCTGAGCAGCACCCGCCTTGCGGCCCTGCTGGTGGCGCTGGCGGCCAAGGGCTACACCGCCGAGGAGGTGGCCGGCTTTGCCTCGGTGCTCAAGCGCAAGAAGGTGGCGCTGCCCCACGACTCGCCGGTGGTGGACACCTGCGGCACCGGGGGCGATGGCCTGGAGACGTTCAACATCTCCTCGCTTGCAGCCCTTGTGGCCGCGGCTTGCGGCGCCACAGTAGCCAAGCATGGCAACCGCGGCGTGAGCTCTCCTACCGGAAGCGCCGACTTCTACACCGCGCTCGGCATTCCGAGCGCACTCGGCGCCGTCCAGAGTGCTCAGCTGCTGTCGCGCACCGGGTTTGCCTTCATGTTTGCACCCACCTACCACGGCGCCATGCGCCACGCTGCGCCGGTGCGGGCTGAGCTAGGCGTCAAGACGGTGATGAACCTCCTGGGGCCGCTGGTGAACCCGGCCGAGGCGGAGTACCAGCTCATCGGCGTCTACGACGGGTCACTGGCGGCAACAGTAGCGCGAGCCGCGCGGCTGCTCGGCGTAAAGCGCGTGCTGGTGGCGCATGGCGCGGATGGGCTCGATGAGCTGTCGGTGACCGCACCCACGCAATTGGTGGAGATTGGAGAGGACGACCAGCTGCGGGAGTGGTCGCTGGACCCGGCTGCATGCGGCATCACCGTGTCCTCCCTCGGTGACCTAAAGGGTGGCAGCGCGGCCGAGAACGCGGCCACGGCCGAGAAGCTGCTCGCCGGGGCTGGCCCCAACGCCCTGGCCGACGCTGTCACCCTCAACGCCGGTGCCGCCCTCTACGTCGCCGGCATGGCCGCCGACATTGCCGCCGGCGTAGCCATCGCTCGGGCCGCACTGACGGACGGCACGGCGCAGGCGAAGCTGGCAGAGATACGGCAGGAGATTGCGAACCTGCAGTCTCAGGAGCCTGGCGAGCCTGCGCAGGGTGCGAGCGTCGGCCCTGCCGCAGCAGTCTCGAGGATCCGGCGGTGAGCGAGCGGTTGGCGGAGATCGTCGCGCGACGACGGTCGCGCCTCGCCAGCGAGGGCCGTGGCGGCCTCCAGGCCTGGCAGTCGCGCGAATTTCTGGCCCAGGCGGCGGAAGCCGGCGATGCGCGCGCCGCCCATGAGTATGGCC
Source organism: uncultured Spirochaetaceae bacterium (assembly GCA_913043885.1). Taxonomy (GTDB): domain Bacteria; phylum Spirochaetota; class Spirochaetia; order SZUA-6; family Bin103; genus Bin103. Next base: position 33,118 of record CAJWOB010000001.1, read on the forward strand.
TGTACCTGATGGAGCGGGGTGATCCGGGCGCGGCGAGCGAAGCGCTGAACTGGCTGCAGCTGGCTGCGGAAAGCGGGCGCTTCGAGGCGTATGGCGATTACGCCTTTGCGCTCGCGGACTGGGACCATGGTCCGCATGATCTCGAGGCGGCGCGAGTTTGGTATGTGCGAGCGGGCGAGGCGGGCGGTCCCAGCTCC
>CAJWOB010000002.1 GCA_913043885.1 uncultured Spirochaetaceae bacterium
CTTAGTTTGCAGACCAGCCTATGGTACCACAAGACCAACTTCTTTATGATGCAATAAGTGAACTTTTTACAACTCGCGCCGTCCCCTTGATCGCCGTTGAATCACTCCCGCTCGCAGGTTCTCTGCGCGGCCGCCTGGAAGCCCGTCAATGCTGGCTCCGTTCGCTCCGTCCCGTAAACGCACGCCAGACATTCCCCCCGCTGGCCACCACGCAAAAGATCGTGAGCGAAAGCTCTTCTACGCCCACCCGGGCGCCGGCGAGTTCTCCCCGCGTTCCAACGTGTCCATCTTACACGTCGCCCCTGGCTTCCAAGGGCCAACCGAATCCCAGTGATTGCGGCCGGTGAGTCAACCAGAGTCAATTAGATCATAGGCAGTATGACTGGCCTCATGTGCACCTCTTCCGAGCCTTGAACAACTGTGGGTTTGTGCCTTTGTGAGCGGTCTAGCGGCGCGGTAGGCCTCGGCGGAGGTCATGCCGCCGATGGCCTCGCATCGAGGCCCTCGGCCGCATCCTCAACCGTGAGCAGCAGCACATCGAGAAGGTCTACGACCGCGACGGCAAGATAGTCCGTGCGCGAAAGGCCAGCCACTCCCTGAGCTGGGTTGCTTCGCAAGAGCCCATCTCGCGTCGCCTGACCGAGGATGACTCGCAAGTTCGCGAGCAGGTGGTTCACCGTGCTGGACGCGAGTCCAGTCTCGGACAGGGACAACACCCACCGGTCGACCTCACAAGGGGTGATCGTCGCCAGCGCCTTCCTGCCGAACTTCGGCAGCAGGTACTTCACGAGCCTTTGTCGCTGGATGTCGGCGTGGAGTCGGCTGATCCTTCCGCCACGCGCCAACCTACCGCGGATATAGGGACAGCTCTCCCAGATCGACCAATCCCGGACGTACGCCTCGAACGTCTGCCGCTTGAGCGGGAGGAGCTCGTCCCGCCTAATGAGGTCCTGGACATACGCGTGGGCGGCTGTCTTAGTGGACTTATCGGTTGTGCGGGCCCCGAGCTCATCGTAGGTCCGGTAGTAGTAGACGACCCTCCCTCGACTTGTCCGTCGTGGGTAGAGCGAATAGTTTTGCCTTTGTCGCATGGACTTCCCCCGAATTGGCTACGTATTTGGCTACATAGCCTCGATGAGGAGGACGGAGGGACCGTCGACTTCAGCGACTCGCGTCTAACTCGAATCGGAGAAACGAGTTAGAAATGCCCGGAAGAGGACTCGAACCTCCACAGCCTTACGGCCACTAGACCCTGAACCTAGCGTGTCTACCAATTTCACCATCCGGGCAGGACGGACCCGACGAACATAGCGACCGGTCGGCGCCCGGTCAACGACTGACCAGCCACCCGCCAGGCCCTGGCCTCGCGGGTGCCGGTGGCCTACGCTTTGGGAGCGATGACGCTGCGGGTGCTCTACATCGGGGAGGTGGTGGGCAAGTCTGGCGTGTACTGCGTCAAGACGCTGCTGCCGGGCCTCAAGCGCGAACGGGGTATCGATCTGACCATCGCCGCGGTCGAAGGCGCTACCGGGGGATTCGGCATCGGCAAGGGCCACGCCGCCTATCTCCACAAGCTCGGTGTCGACGTGCTGAGCACCGGCGACTTTGCCTACTTCAAGCGCGACATCGTCGGTCACTTCCGGCACGCCGACTATCTGCTCCGCCCGGTCAACTACCCGCCGAGCAACCCCGGCCGGGGCTGGTTAGTCACCGACACCGAACCACCGCTCGGCGTCGTTACCGCCCTCGGCCTGGCGGGGCTGCCGCGGGTGCACCTGCGCAACCCGTTCGAGCAGCTGCCGCGGACCATCCAGCAGATCAAGACGAAGACGCCGCTGGTGTTGGTCGACTTCCACGCCACCACCACTGCGGAGAAGGCCACCATGTTCGCCTACCTGGATGGCCACGTCGCCGCGGTTATCGGCAGTCACACCCGTGTGCTGTCCGCCGACGATCGCATCCTTCCAGGCGGCACCGCCGTGATCACCCACGCCGGACGCACCGGCAGCCTGGACTCGGTAGGTGGCCTCGACCCAGAGGTCGAGACCCGAAAGATGCTGACGCAGATCCTGGAGCAGTCCAAGGAAGCGTGGCAGACCCTCGAGCTGCAGGGAGTGCTACTGGAGCTCGGCGAGGACGGTCGGGCACTGTCCATCGAACGCCTGCGGATGCCCTGTCCGGATCCCCCTGCCGAGTCCCACGCCGAGCAGCCCCCAGACTCCGCTCCGACGGAAGCGGCAGCGGCGACGGGCTGACAGGGTGCGGGCGTCGTCCTCTCCCTCGGTAGCCACGTTCGCAGCCATGTGCATCGTGCTGGGTGCGTGCAGCTTCGACTACACGGCGGGAACGGCCGAGGCGCTGCGCGCCGAGATCCCGGACACGGTACTGCACAACGTCACCCATGTGGTGGTCCGCGACGGCGCGATCATCGCCGAGATCGACTCGGAGCGTCTCGAGAACTTCTCGTCGGATCAGAGAGCGGTGCTGACCGACGTCGCATATCGCGAGTTCGACCGCGACGGCAATCTGACCAACCACGGCAGCGCCGACCGCGCCACCATCGATACCGAAACCGACGATGCGGAGGTCAGCGGTACTATTCAGCTGCGCTCGGAGACCGAGGAGGCGACGCTTTCGGCCGGCCAGCTGGCCTGGGACGATGAGGCCAGAACGCTGACCTCGCCGGCGGATGACCTGGTGGAGCTGAGACGCGACGACGGCTCGCAGGTTGCCGGCCGCGGCCTCGAAATCATCGTCCGGCGGCGGACGGTACGCTTTGGCGGCCGCGTAAGCGGCACCATCGTGGCCGGTGAGTAGCGGCGTGCGCGCCTGGCGCATCGCCGCGCGCCTGGCGCTAGTACCGTTGGCTGCGCTCGCCGCCCACGGCGAAGAGGAGCGCGTCACCTTCAGCGGCGACAGGATGGAGACGGTGCTGGCGCAGGGGCGGGAGCGGACCCGGCTGAGCGGCAACGCCAAGCTGATTTCCGAGGACACCGAGATCAGTGCCGGCACCATCGAGCTGTACGGCGACGACTTCGACTTCGCCCTGACCAGTGGTGGCGTGCGGGTGGTGAACCCCAAACAGGGTATCGAGCTCACCAGCGACAGCCTGTTCTACAACCGCCGCGATCGCGTAGCGCGCACCCAGGGGAGCGCGGTGCTGATCGATCGCGAGAACGAGATCGTGGTGAAGGGTGGCTTTCTGGAGGACTGGGAGGAACGTGAGGAGACGATCGTCCAGATCGGCGTGCGCATCTTCAGCGACGATCTGGTGGCACGCGCCGAGCTCGCTCGCTACGACCGTGCCGCCAACACCCTCGAGCTCAGCGGGCGGCCCGTGGTCACCTGGAAAGGGGACGAGTATCGCGCCGCCCGAATCTTCATCGACCTCGATGAGGACACCATACGGCTGGAGGGCACGGTAAGCGGGGAGATCGCTACCGAGAGCGAGGACGCGGATGCGACCGCCGATCCTCCCGCGGTGGATGGGGAGGCGGCGCAGTGAGTGGCTCACGGTCGAGCGATGGCTCAGGGTCGAGCGACCGCTCACAGTCGCATGACGCACCGCAGCCGCCAGGGCGGGCGCAGCCGCCCGGCGACGACGCCGCCTCCCAGCCCGACGTGCTCGCCGTGGAAGGGCTGCACAAGCGCTACGGCAAGACCCCGGCGGTGGTCGACATGTCCTTTTCGATGCGCGTCGGCGAGGTGGTGGGGCTGCTGGGTCCCAACGGCGCCGGCAAGACCACCGTGTTCTATATGATCGTGGGCTTCATTCGCCCCACCGCTGGCCGCATCTACCTCGACGGGCAGAACATCTCCAGCTTCCCCATGTTTCGGCGCGCCCGTCACGGCATCGCCTACCTGCCGCAAGAGGCCTCCGTATTCCGCAGGCTCACTGTGGAACAGAACATCATGGCAGTGCTGCAGAGCCGTCCCGAGCTGACCAAGCGGGATCGAAAAGACCGCGTGGAGGAGCTGTTGCTGGAGCTGGGCATCGACGACGTGCGCCGGCAACGCGCCTACACGCTGTCGGGTGGCGAGCGCAGACGCACGGAGATCGCGCGGGCGCTGGCCATTCGTCCGAAATTCCTGCTCCTCGACGAACCGTTCGCCGGCATCGACCCCATCGCCGTCGGGGAGATCAAGGCCATCGTCGCCCGCTTGGCCGAGCGCGGCATCGGCGTGTTGATTACCGACCACAATGTCCGCGACACCTTGGAGATCACCCACCGCAGCTACATCATTCGCCTTGGCGAGATAATGGTGAGCGGGTCGCGGGACGAGCTGGTGACCAACGAGCTGGCCCGCGAGCTCTACCTGGGCCGCGACTTCCGCATGTAGAGGAGGTGAAGCAAGCGGGACGCCAGGCCGGTTTCATTGACAAAATCAACATGCCGGCCGCACCTTTGCAATGGAAGCCATGCTGACCCAGACGCCGGTTCTGCGGCAGGAGCAGCGTCTCAAGATGACGCCGCAGCTCTACCAGGCCATCCGCATCATGGCGATGCCGGTACAGGAGCTGCGCACCACCATTCAGGAGGAGCTGGAGCAGAATCCTGCGCTCGAGGTGCTCGAGGAGCGTGCCACCTCATCGCTGGAGTCCCTCACCGCCGACGAGCGGCTGGGCCAAGACGGCGAAGAGGCGGTGTTTGCGGCGACCTCCGATCCCGGCTACAGCGCTAGCCGCGCCTCTGGAGATGATGACGCCAAGCGGCGCTTCCTCGAGGGTGCCCTCGCCCGCCCCGAGAGCCTGCAGGAGCACCTACTGTGGCAGCTGCGCCTGCATCCGCTCGACAGCCGTGATTTCCAGCTCGGCGAGCTACTCATTCGCAATCTCGACGAGCACGGCTTCCACCGGGAGGCGCCCGAGTCGCTGCAGCCAGACGCCCCGCCGGCGCGGCTGCGTAGGGTCGTCGAGCTCATCCAGAGCCTCGACCCGGTCGGCACCTGCACCGCCAACGTCACCGAGTCTCTCCTCGCCCAGATTCGTCTCCACCCGGACGCTCCCCCGCATGTGGACGAGTTGGTGGCAGAGCATCTGCCACTGGCTCAGCGTGGCAAACTGGATGAGCTCGCACGTGTGCTCGACAGCGACGAGGAGACGGTCCGCCAGCTGCTGACCTTCGTCGCCTCGCTGGAGCCCTATCCCGGGCGCAACTACAGCGCCGAGCCGCCCCGGTACGTGGTGCCCGACGTCACCGTGCGCACCATCGATGGCGAGCTGCGGCTGATCCTCAACGACCATCACCTTCCGGTACTCGGGATCAGCGACTACTTCGAGGAGCTCAGTGATGGCGCGGCCGGCGACCCGCCGCCGGAGGCGGGCGCTGCCAAGGATCGTCAGCGTGAGCTTCAGCGCTTCGTGAAGCAGAACGTCCAGGACGCCCGTTGGTTCATCCGCAGCATCGACGAGCGAAACAAGTCGCTACTCAAGGTGGCGCGCGCCGTCGTCGAGTTCCAACGTGCCTTCTTCCGCGGAGGCCCCAAACGACTGGTGCCGCTGACTCTCAAAGACGTTGCCGAGCAGGTAGGGGTGCACGAAGCCACCGTCTCGCGGCTGGCGAATGGCAAGTACATGCAGACCGAGTTCGGCATCTTCGAGCTGCGCTACTTCTTCACCAACTCGATCTCCGGCGCCGGTTCCAAGGGCTCACGGTTCTCCAAGGGCGGTGTAAAGGAGATGGTGCGGGAGATCATAGAGAATGACCGCGACACGTCCGCGACCGGCCGTCCGCTGTCAGATAGCAAGATTGCCGAGCGGCTGGCGGCGCGCGGCGTTACCATCGCCCGGCGGACGGTGGCCAAGTATCGCAAGGAACTGGACATTGACAGCTCGTTCGAGCGTCGGGCGGTCCCGGCCGCCGGCGGCTGACACATCAAGGAGGCGTAAATGCAAACCAACATTCGTGCCGTCCATTTCACCCTCGACGACAACCTACGAGAGCACATCGAGGGCAAGCTCAAACGGATCGACTACGCGGCCGACTACATCGTCGACCTGACCATTACCCCCACGCTGGATGCCCGCCAGTTCGACGGTGAGGCGCACCTGCACTTTCGGTGGGGAGCCACCAAGAACGTGACCGCCCACGGCCACGACGCGGTACCCGTCGCCGATCAGCTCCTGGACAAGCTCTCCGCCTTCGTCGCCAAGGAGAAGGACAAGCTCAAGTCGACACACACGCGCCACGGCCCGACTGCAGAGATGCCGGGCTGAGCCGCTCATGGCGCTGACCGTTCTCGATCTGCTCAAGCTGGATTTCAAGGAGCAGGAGGCGCTCGACCTGGTCTGCATTGGAGGCCGGGCCGGTTTGACCGCAGAGATCCTGGCGCCGGAGCTCAACCGGCCCGGGCTCGCACTCGGCGGATTCTTCGAGAACTTCGCTCACCAGCGCATCCAGCTGTTCGGCCGTGGCGAGACCGCCTACCTGCGCAAGATGCAAGATGAAGGCGAGACGGACGCCCTCGTGCGCTACTTCAGCTTCCCGATCCCCTGCACCGTGGTAACCCACGATCAGACACCAACGGACACCTTCATGCAGCTAGCCGAGGAGGCCGGCCACGCGGTGTTGCGTACCGACCTGGGAACGTCGGACTTCATCAACCGGGTGGTGCGCACGCTCGCCGTCGTGTTCGCCCCCACGGAGAAGGCGCACGGGGTAATGGTAGAGGTGTTCGGCCTGGGAGTGTTGATCCAGGGACCCAGCGGCGTCGGCAAGTCGGAAGCGGCGCTGGCCCTTATCGAACGCGGTCATCGGATCGTGGCCGACGATCTGGTGGAGATCCGTCGCGTGAGCGGCAACGTGCTCAACGGCAGGGGTGCCGGTGCCTCCAGCTTCCATATGGAGGTGCGAGGCCTAGGAATCATCAACATCACCCACCTGTTCGGAGCCGGCGCGGTGCTCGGCAACAAGAACATCCAGCTGGTGTGCCATCTCGAGGAGTGGGAGGCCACCGGTGACTACGACCGACTCGGCGATGAGGAGGGGACCGCCGAGTTCCTCGGCGTGCACGTGCCGGAAATACTGATCCCGGTACGCCCCGGTCGCAACATCGATATCCTTATCGAGACCGCGGCTCGCAATGAACGCCTCAAGCACATGGGCTACTCCGCAACCGAGGACTTCAAGCGTGACCTCTGGGCGTGGTCGGCGAGCCGCCAGCAGCAACCGGTTACCATCGAGGAATGGTAGGTGACCGAGCGAACGGTCACCGTCGCCAACCGCGCGGGCGTCCACGCCCGACCCGCCTCTCGATTAGTGAAGCTGGCCGCCCACTACGACAGCGAGATCTGGATCGAATGCAACGGTGACCGCGTCAACGGCAAATCGATCATGGGCATCATCACACTGGGCGCCGGGTTCCGCAGCGAGTTGACCATTAGCGCGAATGGCGCCGACGAGCAGGCCGCCGTCGACGCGCTGGCTACCCTGGTCGAACGCAAGTTCGAGGATGGATGAGGTGGCCGGCCGGCTGGTGTGCCGTCGGGCTTGCCGCGGTGGCGGTTGTCGCCCACGGCGGCGGTCGCCCGGAGCACATTCCCGCCGCGGAGGTTGACCACAGCGCGCAGGTGTCGCGGCGCGGTGCCGAGGTGGATGTGGTGCTGCCCGCCCACCGCGGGCAGGAGCTCCTGGAGGCAGTCGAGAGCGGGTTGAGCTCGCGGGTGTCCTTCGAGCTGCGGCTCTACCGCCGCCGCTCCGGTCTCATGGGCATCTTTGGCGATCAGGTGCTGGGCGAGGCGCGGGTAAGCCACAGAGCCTCGTACGCGCCGCTCAACGACGAGTACCTGCTGGAAGTGACGCGACGACACCGCGGCCGCGATCTTCCGGTCGCTCAATCGACCGTACTGGCTCGGTTCGACGATCGCGACCGCTTTCGGGACGCGCTGCTGTCGATTTCGGACGAGCTGGTATGGCCGCTCCAGGGCGACGCCGCAGCCACCGACGACGTCAGCATCCGGTTCGGCGGCGGCGAGGCCTACCTCTCGTTCCGGGTGCTGGTGCAGCCGGTGGTGCTGGATCCACCGCTGCACATCGTCTCGATGTTCGGACGTGGCAGTCACGCCACCGGCTGGGTGAAGCTGCCGTTGCGGGCGCCGGCACCACAGCCATGATGCGGCAGGTACGGCAGACCACCTCCGGCGTCGGGGTGGCAATCGTCACCCTCATCTTCGTCCTGCTGCTGGCGGTGCTGGTGGTGCTCTCCAACCGCATCCTCAGCGTTGGTCCCGACGGCGCCAGCCTCGGTCGCCCGCTGACGGTGGTGCTGGCAGTGGGGCTGCCGGTAATCCTGCTGGCGGTAATCCTGTTCCAGGTGGCGCGGCTGTGGCATCAGCGCTCCACCGGGCAGCCAGGTGCGCGTCTGAAGACGCGGCTGGTGTTGTTCTTTGCGCTGGTTACGGTGCTTACCGCCATTCCGGTCTCGCTGGTGTCGATCAACTTCATCAACTCCGGCGTGCGGCTGTGGCTCGAGTCCGACGTGGGCGACGCGCTCCGCGGTGGGGAGTCGATCTCGCTGCAGTACTACCAGACCAGCGTGCAGGCGCTGGAAGACTTCGCCACCAGCGAGGCGTTCTCCGATATCGCCGCGGGGGCGGTCGCCGACCCGCAGCGCCTCTGGGAGCAGATCGATCAGTTGAACCCCACCATCGGGTTTCTGCAGGTGTGGCCGCCGCAGGGGCCGAGTCAATTCCTCGGCGACGAGATGGCGAGGCTGAGTGACGCCGACGTGCTGTTCCGAAGCCCAGGAGCGCTGCCGCGCGACGCCCGCGGCACTATCAGCATTCTCCGCTATGGCGTCACCCTGCCAACCGCCGACGGTCCGGCCTACCTGGTGGTCGGCACCGTGCTACCGCAGGAGTTCGACGCCCGCGCGAACGCGCTTACCAGGGCGCTGGCGACGGTTACCCAGCTGGATCGGTTCCAGGATCTGTTTCGCGTGGTGCTGGTGGGGTTCTATCTGGCGTTCTCGCTGCCCATCCTGCTGGTGGCGATCCTCCTCAGCTTCCTGATCTCCGACGAGCTCATCTTGCCGGTGGTCAACCTGGTGGAGGCAACGCGGCGGGTGGCGGAGGGCGACTTCTCTTTCCGCGTGCTCACTCGACAGGAGGACGAGCTGGCGGTGCTGGTGAGCTCGTTCAATCAGATGATCTCCGAGCTCGAGCGCACCCGACGCAAGATCGCCCAAGCGGAGAAGATCGCCGCGTGGCAGGATATCGCCCAGCGGTTGGCGCACGAGATCAAGAACCCGCTTACCCCCATCAAATTGTCGGCCGAGCGGATTGCCCGCACCTACCGGGAGCAACCGGACCAGCTCGACGAGGTAGTAACCACGGCGGTACGCACCATTACCCGCGAGGTGGACCATCTGGATCGGATGCTGGCGGAGTTCCGCGAGTTTGCCAGGCTGCCGGAGCCGGTTTCACGGCCGACGGAGCTTCGCCCGCTGCTACAGGAGGTGGTCGACCTCTACCGGTCATCGAGCGGTCGAGCGGCGCTGCGCATGGAAGAGGTGCCCGATGGTGTGCTGCTGCAGTTGGATGCCGCGCAGATGAAGCGAGCCTTCGGCAATCTGGTCAGCAACTCGCTGGGAGCGGTCAGCAAGCGTGGCACTGACGGCGAAGTGCGGATCCGCGCCGACCATGTGCACAAGAGCGGCCGCGAGCTCTGGCGCGTCCAGGTCCGCGACAACGGCGTCGGCATATCGGAGGAGGCACGCCCCCACGTGTTCGAGCCCTACTTCACCACCCGGCCCGAGGGGCACGGCCTCGGGCTGGCAATCGTCGAGCGAATCGTGTTCGACCATGGCGGCACCATCTGGTTCGAGTCAGAGCCGGGAGCCGCCACCACCTTCTACGTCGACTTGCCAGACGCGGACGCCGCAGGGGGCGGCGTCGACACCGCGCCCGCCATTGGCGAGGCGCGGGCGTGAGCGACGCCGGAGACGCCCCCGCGGCAGCCGAGGGCGCACCTGCCACACCGCCACGTGCCGCCGGACGCGTTTTGGTGGTCGATGACGAGGCCGGCATTCGCTCGGTTCTGCAGGATGTCCTGGGCGACGAGGGCTACGACGTGGAGACCGTAGAGGATGGACCGCAGGCGCTGGCGCGCCTCGGGTTGGGTGACGACGACGGCCTAGGCATCGATGCCAGGCGCGACGACCTCCCCGACCTCGTTATCCTCGATGTCTGGCTCCCCGACATGGGCGGCATTGACGTCCTCGGCGTGCTTCGCGAGCGTGTGGCAGACCTGCCGGTGGTGATGATCTCCGGTCACGCCTCCATCGACGTTGCCGTACGTGCTGTGAAGATGGGCGCCTTCGACTTCCTAGAGAAGCCGCTCTCCCTCGACCGCACCACGACGGTAGTTCGCAACGCACTCAGACAGACGGACCTGGTGCGTGAGAATCAGCAGCTGCGTCGCTCACTGCTCAACGAAGACGACATGGTGGGCGATTCTCCGGCCCTCGAGCTGGTGAGGGAGCGGGTGGCGCAGAGTGCCGCCGTGGATGCCACCGTGCTCATCACCGGCGAGAACGGCACCGGCAAGGAGTTGGTGGCCAAGCAGATCCACCTGGCCAGCGCCCGGGCGGCACGCCCGTTCGTCGAAGTCAACTGCGCGGCGATCCCCGATGCCCTCATCGAGAGCGAGCTCTTCGGGCACGAGAGAGGTGCGTTCACCGGGGCGGTGGCGCAGCGCATCGGCAAGTTCGAGAGCGCCCACGGTGGCACCCTGTTTCTCGACGAAATTGGCGACATGTCGCTGGCCACGCAGGCGAAGATCCTGCGCGCCATCCAGGAGATGCGCTTCAGTCGGGTCGGGGGCGAGCGATCGATCCAGGTAGACGTGCGCGTCGTCGCGGCAACCAACCGCGACCTGGTGGAAGAGGTAGCAGCGGGCCGGTTTCGCGAGGATCTGTACTACCGACTGAATGTCGTACCGATCGCGGTGCCGGCGCTGCGAGAGCGGCCCGACGATCTCCCGGCGCTGTGCCGGTACTTCCTGCGCAAGTTCGCCGACACCACCGGGCGCGAGCTACGGGTGCTGCAGGAAGGGGCGATGGCAGTCCTGGCCGCCCACGCCTGGCCGGGCAACATTCGTGAGCTCAAGAACTTCGTGGAGCGGGTCACCATCATGAACGAGGGGGCCCATGTCTCGGCCGCGGACGCCGCCGTGCTGTTGGGCGCGCCCGGCGATACCCCCGCTCCGGCCGACGCGCTCGGCCAACTGCCGGGCCTCGACCCAGCGGCCAGCCTGGCGGAGGCCCGCGACTGGTTCGAGCGGTGCTACGTGGAACGAGCACTGCTGGGTAGCTCTCCGGCTGAAGCAGCCCGCGAGCTTGGCATCTCGGTGAGCAACCTCCATAATAAAATCCGCAAGTACGGGATCGAGCGCCGGGCGGCTAGCGCCCCATAGCGCTGGATTGCCGGCACGAGCGGAAAGGGACTGGGCCCTGAAGTCGCTCACCGACCGTCAACGTCAAGTTCTCAGCTTCATCTCCGCCTATATCGGCGAGCACAAGTACCCGCCCGCGGTGCGCGACCTGGCCGGCCACTTCGCCATCTCTACCAAGGGGGCGTACGACCACCTCAAGGCGTTGGAGCGCAAGGGCTACATCCGCTGCGCCGACCACCGCTCGCGGGCGATAGAGGTGGCAGACGGCTGGCTGGCCGACGACGACGGCCTGGTCGAGGTGCCGCTGCTGGGCAACGTCGTAGCCGGCGTGCCGCTGCTCGCCGAAGAGAACCTAGACGGATACATCGCCGTTTCCTCCCGTCTGATCGGAGCGGGGCGCCACTTCGGGCTCAAGGTGCGTGGCGACAGCATGCGGGACGCGGGCATCCTCGACGGCGATACGGCGATCGTCCGCCAGCAGGCGCAGGCCGACAACGGGGCCATCGTGGTGGCCATGATCGAGGAAGCGGTTACCCTCAAGCGCCTCTACCTGGAGAAGAACCGCGTGCGACTCGAAGCCGAGAACCCCGACTACCCGCCCATCTTCACCCAGAACGTCCGCATTCTGGGCAAGCTCTCGGCCATAGTACGGGCCTACTAGGGCGGGGAATCGGTGGCCAAGCGCGTCGACAAGGCCGCCCTGGGCGGCGTTCATCTCCTGCTCGGCCCCGAGGCGGGTCTCAAAGCGGCGTTCGTCGCCGAGCTGCAGCAAGTGGCCGCCGACGTGCATGGGGAAGTGGAGACCTCCCGCCTGTTTCCCTACGAGCTCGACGTAGTCGAGCTCGTGGCGACGCTGCGCACGCCATCGTTGTTCTCGGCGCATCACATCGTGCTGCTCCAGGAGGCACAGGATCTGAAGGCCGGCACCGGTGCGGGAGCGCTGGCCGAGTACTGCAAGGCACCGGGAAGCGACGCCACCCTGGTGCTCAGTAGCGACGGCTACGTGGGCGATCTTCCCGCAGCTCTGGCGCGGTCGGTGCCCAAGGCGCGCACCCAGGTGTTCTGGGAGATGTTCGAGGACGCCAAGGGCCGCTGGGTGATGCAGTTCTTCCGCGACCGGCACATCGAAATCAGCCCCGAGGCCGCCGACCTGCTTCTGGAAATGGTACCGAACAACACCGCCGAGCTGGAGGCCCAATGCGCGCTCATCGCGGCCTTCTACGGCGGCGGGGCCAGCCTGGAAGCCACTGACCTCGATCAATACCTGTATCACGGCAAGCAGGAGAACCCGTTCACCCTCTTCGACCGCGTTGCGCGGCGCGACCTGCAAGGCGCGCTCGAGTCGTTGGCAATCGTGTTGCTGGCACGCCGCGCCGAACCGGTGCAGCTGCTAGTGGCCCTACTCTCTCAGTTTCAGAAGCTGGCCGATCTGAAGCATCTGGTTGCGGGGGGCCAACAGATATCCGCGGCGATGCGGAAGCTGCGCATCCATAGCAAGCGAATGCAGCAGACCTACCGCGAAGCGGACGCCGCCTACGATCTCGGCGAGGTCGAGGCAGTGCATGCCGCGCTGGTCGAGTTCGACTCCCGACTGCGGCTGTTCAGCTCGGAGCTTGCGCCGGCGCTACTTCAACTTGCGGTGTATCACGCGGTGGTGCCAGGTGGCCGAGCAGCACTCCGGCCAGCTCGCGTGTAAGACCGCCGCGACTCGACAGCGTTTCTGGCGTTGCCGCGGCGATCGCCTCTATCGAGCCAAACGCCTCCAGCAAACGGCGGCTGCGCGCCCGACCGATGCCCTTGACGCCCTCCAGCACCGAGAGCGACACCCGCTTGCTCCTCAGCCGCTGGTTGAATCCCGTGGCGAAGCGATGAGTCTCGTCGCGTACTGCCTGCAGCGTCTTCAGCGCCGCCGAGCTCTGGCTCAGGAGGATGGGCTGCGACCGCCCGGGTACGAACACCTCCTCATTGCGTTTGGCCAGCCCCACCACCGGCAACTTGGTCAGGCCGAGGGCGCGGAGAATCCGTACCGCGGCGCTCACCTGGCCCTTGCCGCCGTCCACAAGCAGCAGATCTGGCAGCTCGTTGTTGTCGTTGACCCGCCGCGCGTAGCGGCGCGCCACGACCTCGCGGATGGACTCGAAATCATCCACCCTGCCGGCCAGCGTGCGGAGCTTGAAGGTCCGATACTCGGGCTTGGCCGGCACGCCGTCGATGAACACCACTAGCGAGGCGACGGTGTCGGTGCCCTGGAGGTGGGAGATATCGATACCCTCGATGCGGCGGGGGGCGGCATCCAATCCCAGGGCGACGCGCAGCTCCTCGAGCGCTGACTGCCGATAGTCGTGGGCGCCGGCGCGGCGCCGGCTGGTTTCCCAGTCCAGGGCGGCGTTGCGTTCCACCATCCTCAGGAACTCGGCGTGCTTGCCGCGTTGTGGCACCCGCACCTCGAGCAATCTGGAGCGGGGTCCGCTACCGCCGCCGGCGGCGACATCGGCGGCCAGTGACTCATCGAGCGCCAGCTGCACCATTTGCGCCGCGTCGGCTCCTAATCGCAGAAACACGCGCCTCGGCCGCGTCTTGACGCCGGAGTAGTAGCGCAACAGAAAGCTGGTCAGCAGCTCGTCGGTGGTGCCGGCGTCTGACAGGATGAAGCGCTCCTTGCCGAGCAGCTGGCCGTGTCGGATCTGGAAGATTGCCACCGAGCGCTGTGCCATCCCGCCCTCGGTGGCGGTGTGGGAGTGGACGCCCACGTAATCGCGGCTCTCGCTGGAGAAGTCGACCACGTTCTGGTCGCTCTGCACTTCGGTGATGGCGTCCACCTGGTCGCGGAGCTCTGCCGCCTTCTCGAAGCGCAGATCCTTGGCCGCGTCGAGCATCTGCCGGTGCAGCTCACGGATCAGCTCGTCCTTCTTGCCGGTAAGGAGCTTGCGCACCGCCGCCACGCGCTGCTGGTACTCGGTCTGATCGATCGCGCCGATGCAAGGGGCGGCACAGCGGCCGATGTGGTAGTTGAGGCACGGCTGCTCCCGCACCTTGAACTCGTCGCCCCGTTTGCGCAGCGGGAACAGCTTGTCGATGAGATCGAGGTAGACGTCGATCTGGTTGACCTTGGGGAACGGTCCGAAGTACTCGGAGCCGTCGAGAACGATCGTCCGGGTCCGGAACACCTTGGGAAACGTCTCGTTGGTAAGTCGGATGACCGGATAGGACTTACCGTCCTTGAGATTGATGTTGTAGCGGGGCGCGCGATCCTTGATCAGCGAGTTCTCGAGGAGGAGGGCCTCGTACTCGCTGGCTGTGGCGAAAACCTCCGCGTCAGCCACCCGCGACACCAGCAGCTGCGTCTTGACGTCGTGGCTGCCGCCATCCTGGAAGTAGGTGGCAACGCGCGCCCGCAGGTTCTTGGCCTTGCCGACGTAGAGCACCGCGCCCTTCTGGTCCTTCAGCAGATACACCCCGGGCGTGCGCGGCAGGTCACGCACCAGTTGCTGCAGCTCCGCGCGCGCCGCTTGCGGTACAACCGAGGCCGTCACCTGCCGAACATAATAATGCGCGCGTCTAGGCGCACAACGTTTTGCGGCGAACCACCGTCCTGCTCCTGTCTGTGGCGCTGTGCGCCTCGGCCGCCCATGCCCAGCTGGCCGAGCTGGTGTTCGGGCGCGCCGATGGGTGGAGCGACCTGAGCGCCCTGCAAGGCACCCGCCTGGTCCCCGGCCGCTGGGGCGACCTAGACCTGGTGCTCGACGACGCGCTCGACATCACCGGCAGCTCCGGCACCGACCTGTGGCTCAGCTTCGACGCGTCCCGCCAGCCGTTTGGTCGCTACCGACTCAGCGGCGCGCCAGCTGACCGCGCTCCGACCGTCACCGGAGCCGAGTTCGTGCGGGGCGGAAGCAGCGGGGTGTTCAACGGCACCGGGGGAATGAGGCTGGTGCCGAGCCGGCACTCACTGCTCGCACCGGGAACGCTCTCGAGCGACTTCAGCTTGCAGTTCTGGCTGTATCCCGCCGCTATGCAGGATGGCGAGGAGCTGCTCGGCTGGTCTGGCTCGGTCGGCGGCGGCAGCGCCGCGGACGTCGGTGGCGGCGAGCAGCAGCTGCTGGCTACCATCCACAACCGCCGCGTTCGGTGGCACCTGGAGGGGCTGTTCCGCGCCGCTGACGGGACCGTGCCGGCCGCGCAAACTCTCACCGGCCTTTCCCCCTTGGTGCCACGCCAGTGGCACCACCATCTGCTGCGCTTCGATAGCAGATTCGGCACCCTGGAGTACCTGGTCGACGGCACTCCGCACGCCATCTCGCACGTCACCAGCACCAGCCGCGAGGGAGGCACCCCCGGTGCGCCCTGGGTGGGGACCGGTCGGCAGTCGCCGTTGCGAGTCGGCGACACCTTCGTCGGTCTGATGGACGAGGTTCATTTCTCCACCACCGTCGCCGAGCCGGAGCTGAGTAGGTACCGCGGGCGCGCCGGCTGGGCGGCGACCCGCGTGTTCGATCTCGGCCATCCCGATAGCAGCGTGATTGCGGTGGACGTGGTGAGCGACACCGCGCGGAGCAACGCAGAAATCTTCTACTATTACCGCATCGCGGATCTTCCGTTCTCGCCCCCTTTGCCCGCCCAGGACGCCGCCGTCGGGCCCGTCCCGGTTCAGTTCGATCCCAGCCAACCGCTGGTCGATGCCCCACGCGGGCGCTACCTGCAGCTGATGTTCGAGCTTCTCCCCAGCGGCGCGACCGCCTCCGCAGACGGGCGCCGCACCGACCGGTCACCTCACCTCCAGGAAGTGCGCGTTCGCTATATGCCGGTTGTCCCACCGCCACCGCCACGCCAGGTTTCAGTCGCCGCCGGAGACGGTGCGGTGCGGGTCACCTGGCGACCGGCCACCGGTGCGCTCGGCGGCGAGATAGGCGGCTATCTGGTGTTCTACGGAACACGACCCGGGCAGTACCTGACGCCGGCCTCCGTGCCGACGCCCGGCAGCGTCGCCGACCAGGGACCGTCGCCGATCGACGTCGGCGGTGCCAACGAGCTTGTCCTGACCGGGCTCGAGAATGGCACCGTCTACTACGTGGCGGTGTCGTCCTACGACGGCTTCGAACCGCCGCAGTTGAGTCCATTCAGCACCGAGGTGACGGCGCGGCCGTCGGCGGTTCGTCGCTTGCAGGTACGGGCACCTGGCGCAGATGATGCATCTCTAGCAGGAGCAGCATGGCCGACCCAGCGGTAAGGGACCCGGGAGCAGCCACCGAGCTGACAGCAGGCGAGGTGCAGCCCACGCGCCGCTCGATGCCGCTGCCGGAGCTGCTGTCGCGGGTGCGGACAGCGCTCACTATCGGGGAGCTCGCTCACGCGCGCCAACTGGTGGAGAGTGCCCTCGAGCAACTCCCCGACGCTCCCGAGCTGCACAACCTGCTCGGCAACATCCACACCCGAGCCGGGGACAGCGAGCGTGCCATCCGCGCGCTGGCCACCGCCATCACGCTGCGCAGCGACTACGTCGAGGCGTACAACAACCTCGGCGTCCTCTACAAGTCGAATGGCGACCTGGAACGGGCGGTCGAGTTCTTCGGTTACGCGGTCAACTACGAGCCGCAGAACGCGGACGTCTGCTACAACCTGGGCAACTCCTACAAGCAACTGGGGCAGTTTGGCAAAGCGATCGCCCAGTACAACATCGCCGCCGAGCTCGCCCCCGACAAGACGGGCATCTACAACAACCTCGGCGTCGTCTACGAACAGATCGGCAAGCTCGACGATGCGGTACAGGCGTACCGGCGTGGCCTGCAGGTCGACGAGAATCAGCCCCACATCCTCTACAACCTGGCGTTGATCCTGCAGAAGCAGGGCGCCCTGAGCGACGCACGGGAGGAGCTGGAACGCGCCGCACGCATCAAGCCGGGCTGGGTCGATGCCCTCAACAACCTCGGTATCGTCCGCCAGGAGCTCGGCGACCACAGTGACGCAATCCGGGCGTTCGAAGAGGTCCTTCGCATCGAGCCGGAGAACGTGCAGGCCAGGAACAACCTTGGGGTGGTCTACGCCAAGATAGGCCAGGCCGAGCGTGCCGCCGAGTACTACCGGGAAGCGCTGCGCGGAGAACCGGCCTACCACCGAGCGTCCGCCAACCTCGGTGCCGTTTTCGAGCATCAGCAGAGGCTCCCGGAGGCGTTGGCCGAGTACGAGCGCTTCGCCGAGGAAGCGCCGGAGGACCTCGAGGGTAGGTTCCGTCTCGGCACCGTCTACGCACAGCTGCAGCGCACCGCCGACGCCATAGAGCAGTTCTCCTACATCTCCGAGCAGGACCCTGAGCACCAGCCAGCGCTGCAGGCGCTGGGAACCGCCTATCGAGAGGCAGGAGAGTACGGTCGCGCCGGGCACACTTTCGAGCGACTCCTCGAGCTCGACCAGCACAACGCCGATTACCATCTGGACCGAGCTCTGCTGGCCCGTGATCAAGGCGATCTCGACGCCGCGCAGCGAAGCCTCAACGCGTTTCTGCAGGACAACCCGGACGACACCCGTGCGCGGGTGATCCTCGGAGATCTGGCAGCCAAGCAGGGGCAACACACTCAAGCGGCGCAGATCTTCGCGGAGGTATCGCGTCGCGATCCTGACAACCACGAGGTGCGGGCCAAGTTGGCGACGGCGCTGCGCGAGAGCGGCGAGAACGACGCAGCCCGCGACACGCTCGAGAGGCTGATCAACGAACGGGGCGCGCGCGCCGACGCCGACGACCTGGCCGGCTTGCGTGCCTCACTCGACGACTACGAGACGCTCGCGGACGAGCTCGAACGCGGGGAAGCTGCCGCCTGGCGGGATCGGCGGCGGGCGTTGCTGGAAGCCGGGCAGTCGGCGGCAAGCGACGCGGAGACCGAAGAGGCGGAAGACTCCCTCATCATGGAGCCGCTGACGGCGCCGGAGGACGACGCCGACACCCTCATCTCGATCGGCGGTGCAGAGCCGGTATTCGCCCTCAACGAGGAGGAGGAGACGCTCACCCTCAGCAGTGAGGATCCCGTCGCGCCCGAGGAGGAGGGCGACGAAGACTTCTCACTCGTCGACGGCCTGCTGCGCGGCCAAGAGCTCCACGCCGAGCCGCCCCCGGTAAGGGCTCCGGGGACTCCGCCGCCGGAAGCGGAGCTGGCGGCGGCACCACCGGCGCCACCGACACCGACCACCCCGCCGTTCGACAATGTGGCGCCGGACCCACGGCCAGCGCCTCCACAGGCACCGCCGTCGCAGCCCGCTGTCGATTCACCGCTCGGGCAGGCGATGGAGGAGACGGCTCGCCAGCAGCGGCGGATGATCAACGATCTCGCCAACGAGCTCGACGACCTCAAGCAGCTGCTGCGCACACAGCAGGCGGCAGCGCCGCCGCCTGCGCAAGGCGGCGAGGACCAGAATGGCTGACCACAACGCCGCCGCCCTTATTCGCGACTACATCGGCAAGATGCCGAGCCTGCCGACCAGCGTTGGCAAGATCCTGGAGATCGCCAACGAGCCGCAGGCGTCGCCGGCAGACCTCAACAAGGTCATCAACCTGGATCCGGTGCTGATGGGCAAAGTGCTCAAGCTCATCAACTCCGCCTACTACTCACGTCCCAACAAGATCACCTCGCTGGCCAAGGCGACCATCATGCTGGGGATCAACACCGTAAAGAACCTCGCTCTGAGCACCGCGGTGCTCGGCAACGTCGGCGGGGAAGGCGGTAACCAGGGGCTCGACCTCAATGGCTTCTGGCGGCACTCGATCGGGGTGGGCGTAACGGCGAAGATGATCGCTCAGCGGCGCAGCGTGGATCAGAAGATCGTCGAGGAGTACTTCATCGCCGGGATCCTTCACGACATCGGCAAGATCCCGCTGAACAACCGGCTCCCCGACCAGTATCTGGCCGCGCTCAGCAGCGCTGACACCGCACGGTCGTCGTTGTGGGAGATCGAGCAGTCCGCCATCGGCATCAACCACGTCGACGTCGGCATGATGGTTGCCGACAACTGGTCGCTGGGCAGCAACGTCCGTGACGCGGTCCAGTACCACCACCAACCAACCGAGTACACCGGTGATTCCAAGGACATCGTGTGGACGGTGGCGGCCGCCAACTACCTAGTGGTCTCCGCCGAGATCGGATTCTCCGGCGATCGCTATCCAGCGAGACTGCCGCAGCAGGTCTTCGAGTACCTCAAGATCGATCTCGACTTTCTAGAGGAGATCCAAGAGGAAGTGGGCAAGCGCATCGAACAGGCGCAGATCTTCCTCAAGATCGCGCAGTAACGGACCGTAGAAGGAATTAGCGTGTTCAAAGTGAGGCTGTGGGGCGTGCGCGGCTCGATTCCGTGCCCCGGGCCCGATACCGTCACCTACGGTGGCAACACCATCTGTCTGGAGTTACGGGTAGGCGAGGAAGACCGCCTCCTCATCATCGATGCCGGCTCGGGCATCCGGGCGCTGGGCAACTACCTGGTGGCCAACGACCTTCCGCGAGGGCCGATCCAGACCCAGATCTTCCTCACCCACACCCACTGGGACCACATCATCGGCTTCCCGTTCTTCACCCCGATCTACATCCCAGGAACCAAACTCGAGATCTACGGCCCGGTGTCGTACGAGGATGAGTCGCTGGAGGAGATCATCGGCGGCCAACTGCGCTATCGCTACTTTCCCGTGCGGCAGAGTGAGCTGGCGGCGGAGATCTCCTACCACCCGCTGAAGGAAGCGGTACGCGACCTCGGTGACGGCCTGATGCTCCGGACCAAGTACCTCAACCACCCAATCCTGGATCTCGGCTACCGATTCGAATATCAGGGCAAGGTGTTCGTGACCGTCTTCGACAACGAGCCGTTCCGCAACGTCTTCGACGTGCCCAAGGACTCCCCCGACTACGACGCCGACGCTTTCGAGGAAGGAGAGGCCGCCGCTCGAGAGGAGAACGAGAAGGTGCTGCGCTTCATGGAGGGTGCCGATCTGTGCATCTACGACGCGCAGTACACGCAAAAGGAGTACGACGACTCCAAGGTCGGATGGGGGCATAGCTCGTTCGAGTGGGCGATCAACTCCGCATACAAGGCGCGAGTGGGGAAGATCGTGCTGATCCACCACGATCCACTGCGCACCGACGCCGAGCTGGAGCAGCTCGAGACGGGGTACCGGGCCTCGATCGAGCGCGCGACGCAGGCGGCAGCGAGCGGCCCCAGCAGCAGCGGCGGCGACGGAGGCCGCGCACTGCCCGACGTGGTGATGGCTCGCGAGGGTATGGAGCTGCGGCTGTAGCCAGGCGATAGCGTCGCTACCGCTATGGCTTGACGTCGGAGTGACGCTATGGTGTGCGTTCATGCTACGTTGGTTAGGGTGCGCGCCAAGGAGCTGTAGCGGGCTCCAACCCCGGGGGATTAGCTCAGGTGGTAGAGCGATTGGTTCGCAATCAATAGGTCAGGGGTTCGAGTCCCCTATCCTCCATCTCTTCGGTACACTGCTGGCGGCCTTCCTGGTCGCCGCGTGCCAGACGACGCCCGCAGCACCCTCGCCACCGATTGCCACCGAGAATCGGACGCCGCTCCCTTCGGCGGCGACTTCCCAGACCGGCCCGCCGACCCGAGAAGCCCGCAGCTCGAATCACGCCACCAGCCGACTCGCCGCTGCCGGCGTGGCGGCACGGATAGGCGCCGAAGTAGGTACGACGACGACCGTCCGCGCCCCGATCGACAGCCGCGTCGAGGAGCTTCTGGCTGCGATGAGTCTCTCCCACCGGGTCGGCCAGCGCATAGTTGGCTGGCTTACGGGGCCGGTCGCCGGGGACGAAGCGCGGACGTTGGTGCAGGATCTCGGCGTCGCTGGCCTTATCCTGCGGGCGGACAACATCGAGAGCTCCACACAGCTTCGCACGCTCACCGGAGACCTGCAGAAGCTGTCCGCCGGCAACGATCCCCCGATTGCCCTTCTGATCGCCATCGACCAGGAGGGAGGCCGAGTTGCCCGTCTCAAGCTGCCCGAGGCAACCCGCCTGCCACCGCCGGCCGTCTGGGCAGCCGCGTACGATGCCGACTACGTCGAGGCGCTGTCCTACGTGGTCGGCCGAGAGCTGCGGTACCACGGCGCAAACGTCAATTTCGCCCCGGTGCTGGATCTGAAGAGCGGGTCGCCACGCTCGGTGGTGGGAGACCGCGCCTTCTCTTCAGATCCTGCGGTGGTCGCAGAGCTCGGGGTGGCGTACGTGCGCGGCGCATCCCGCGCCGGGGTATTGCTCACCGGCAAGCACTTTCCCGGCCACGGTGCCACTACCATCGATTCGCACTTCGAGCTCCCCCGCGTCGACCACGACCGTGAACAGATGGCAGCGGGCCTGGTGCCGTTCGCGGCCGCTATCGATGCCGGATTGCCGATGATCATGACCGCCCATATCCTGTTCCCTCGGGTCGGTTCGAGCGCCCCTGCGACGTTCTCGAGCAAGATAATGAGGGACATGCTGCGCGATGAGTTGGGGTTTCGTGGTGTGCTGGTCTCCGATGCCATGGAGATGAGGGCTGTCTCCGATCACAATGGCCTGCGGGAGATTGCCGAGCGCAGCCTGCGCGCAGGCGTGGACATCATCCTGTTGGCGGACCGATTCGACGCCGCGGAGCTGCACGCGGAGATGATGGATCTCGTATCTACCGGAGCCGTCGACCACAGCCTGCTCGACGAGGGCGTGCGACGGATCCTACGCCTGAAGCTCACCAACGGGTTGGTGGCAGCCGGCGACGAGGACGGGTAGCGACGTGGCCAAGCGAGGACAGCCCAGTTACCGCCCCGGCGAGCTCGACCGCGTGCGCGGCAGGCTCGGCCCATTGGCCGAGGAAGAGGCGAAGCGGATGGCTGACCTGCTCGGCGGCGAGGTGGGCACCGAGGCCACCGACGCGGCGCTCGAGGCCAGCTACCAGCGGCTGCGTCGCAGCTCCACAGCACCACCCGCGGTCGGCCGCAAGGGCGTCGGCCCCGCCCGCAAGCCCGCAGCGCGCACCGCTGCCAAGACGGGCGCTACTGCTGGCGCAACCTCCGCGCGAGGCGCACGTCGATCGAGCACCGCCGCCGCGGCCGACGTAGCCGACGGAGCGCCGCCGGTCGCTATCGAGCTCGGGGCGGCAAGCCAGCTCGGCTATCGCGATCGGGTCAAGATCGACTTCTGGGCTGCGCGGCACGGCTATCGGCTCAAGTCGCTAGGTGGCGCGGTGGCGTCGCTGCTCTCGTTCGCCGGCGGCTGGGACTACGTAAGCGCCCGCTTCGTCCGCGAAATCAGCAGCACCATGTTCGGTCACATCGAGAAGATCGCCACTGCGTCGGCGGCACTGACTGCGGCTACCGAGCGGGTGGCGGCAACGAGCGACGCCATCTCTGTGCTCTCGCGGCAGATCGTGTCGACGTTTGCCGAATGGGATATTCCACCCATCCATCAGCAGCTGACGATCTTGCAGCGGACGCCTCGGACCGTGCAGTTCCGGCAGCTCGACGATCTGCTGCGACGTATCTATCGGCCACTGCTGCTGCTCGGCGAGGTGGACGACGTGGCCGCCGCGCACGCCCTGCGCGAGTACTACGAGGTAGCCAAGGAAGCAGCAGGCGAGCGCAAGGCGGAGGTCGACCGGCTTACCCGCCGATTCTTGGACGCACGCGGATCGCTTTCCCACGTGCTCGGCAGCGTCGGTGCGGGACTCTACCCGGCGCTGCTCAAGCAGGTCGGATCCACCTTCCGGACCTACGACGAGCTGATGGTTCTGGAGCGCGACACCCTACTGGACTACGTGAAGGCGCAGCCGGATGACGTGCTGGACTACGACCCCGAGGTCGACCGCCCCGCCAGCGAGGTGCCGGACAAGCGGCAGGCCGAACCGAAGGTGCCAAAACCGCTGCGCTCGCGGCCTCGCCAGGAGCCGTTGGGATCGGGGGCGGTCAAGGGCCTGGAGCTACTGGAGCAGCTGTTTCCGCAGGCCGGTTGGGAACGCCTCGACCAGTGGCCGGATCTGTACGCCTACTTCCAGCCGCTGTTCCAGTTTCCGCGCGGCTTCGAGCTCATTGCCCGCACCGACCCGCTGCAGCAGCTGCTGGTGTTCGCCACCATTCTGGGCGAGCTGCTGTCGCCGCTGCGGAAGGTGGAATTCACCCCTCTGGTAGGCGAGCCGGACTTCCGCTCGACGCTCGCCAACCTCGCGGACCGCTGGCACAGCTTCGACCACGAGATCATAGGCAACCTCGTGGTGCCGCGGCTGGTCGATCTGTGCCGACACGTCGACCGCGAGCCCGGCTATCTCGATTCTACGGTCGCCTTGAAAACCAAGGACGAGATCAACTGGCTGCGACGCGGCTACTTCCTGCCCCACCTCGCCTTTACCCAGACCTTCCCCGTCGACGCCGTGGTACGAAACGAGCTGCCGAAGTTCCATCGGGCGGTGAGCGAGCTTCGCGGCAGCCTGGCGGTGGTGGCTCGCTCGCTCGACGACTCGGTGAGGGCTGGCCGTGCCACTGGCACCGCAGTGCAGGACATCACCTGCCCGGCGATCGCCAACCCCTGGCACGAGATCAGCTTCGAGCTCGACTCCGCGGTTGCCCGGCGGGTACGCATGGCGCTCCGCCAACGGGTGGTCGGACCGGACGGCGGCGCCAGGGTGGTCAACAAGTTCAACAACGCGAATCTGGTCTTCCACAACCTCTCGCTCTGCACCGCCATCGACCATCTGGTGCAGAGCCGCGGCAGCCATCTGTATCAGGCGGATCCTGGCATCCACTTCCGCAGCGTCGGCGACGACAACCGCACACCGAGTGCAGCGGTGGCTTCCGTTGACTCGGAGCGGCTGATGCGACAACCGGTCGATGGCGACAAGGCGCGTGCGGTATTCGCCGATCTGCGCCGGGCCATTCAGTCGGATCCGGAGACCGGCCTCGGCACCAAGCAGGCGCTGGGTGAGCGGCTGGCGGTGGCGATCGCGACCGCGCGTGCCGACTCCGCTCCCGTATCGGTGTTGTGTCTGAGGGTGGCCGAGGAGGGAGCGGCCGGCGAGCGGGCTAGCGCCACCGCAGTTGACGCTACCGCAGAGGCTGATGGCGATGACGCCGAGCAGCGAGGAGCGCCGCAGCCAGCTCGTCCGGCCACGCTACGGGCGGTGGCCGAGTCGCTGAGCGTACCAGCTGCCGATGCCGGCGCGGAGATCTTTCGCGAATCGGCCTATGTCCTGGCGTTGGTGGTGCCCGGTCACGACTACCTGAGCCTCGCTCGCCTCGCCCAGGGGTGGCTCGCTCGGCTGGATAGCGCACACCCAGCGGTGGCAACCGTTGCGGGAGTGGCGGAATACCGGGGCGTCGCCAATGAGGCGGAGCTGATGGCCCAGGCGACCGCGGCGAGACGATTGGCGGGCAGGGAGCAGGCACGCCTGGGGCTCTCTGATCCTCGCTCCGGTGAGCTGCGCGTGGCTTCGCTGTTGGACCAGGAACCGGTCGAAGGGGTGGAAGGACAGTGATCGTTTCTCAGGAGCTGTTGCGTGAGCTGCTAGATAGCGGTGACGTAGTCATCGATCCCCTCGACGACGATCAGCTACAGCCGGCGTCGGTGGACCTGCGTCTGGGCAGCCATTTCCTCAAGGTGGACGAGAACGCAGTGGACAGCATCTCGCTCGACAGCGAGCTACGCTACCTGGATATCCATCAGGACGAGATCGTCATCCCTCCGCACTCGTTCCTGCTGGCGGTTACCCGCGAACGCATCCAGCTGCCGGCCAACATGACGGCATTCGTCGAGGGCCGCAGCTCGATCGGCCGTATCGGGCTATTCATCCAGAACGCCGGGTGGGTGGATCCCGGATTCGCGGGCACCGTCACGTTGGAGCTGTTCAACGCCAACCGGCTGCCGATCCGGCTGAGTGCCGGGCGCCGCATCTGCCAGCTGGTGTTCGCACAGCTCGACCGCATCACCGCCACCCCCTACTCCGGCAAGTACCAGCATCAGCAAGCTCCCGTCGGGAGCCGGGTCCACCTCGACCGTACCTGATAGCCGCGCACTCCTCCTCAGGTTGTGCCGCCCCATGCCGAACCTCTAGGCGAGGGCAATAGATGACCGAAGCCGCGGCACAGGTGACGGTGGGGAGCCACCGGGTAGGTGGGGGGGCGCCCTGTCTGATCATCGCCGAGGCCGGTACCGCCCACGGCGGCAACCCGGAAGCCGCGCAACGTCTAGTGAGGGCGGTGGTAGCAGCCGGGGTCGACTGCGTGAAGTTCCAGTACGTGATCGCCAGCGAGCTGGTGCATCCAGATGCCGGAGCCATCCCGCTGCCCGGTGGGCAGATACGCCTCTACGATCGCTTCCGCGCCCTCGAGCGACCGGCGAGCTTCTACCGAGACCTCAAGGAGATGGTCGAGGCGGAGGGGGCGTTGTTCCTCTGCTCTCCGTTTGGTCTGGAGAGCGCACTCCAGCTCCACCAGCTCGGCGTGGCGGCATTCAAGCTGGCCTCGCCCGAGACCGGCCATCTGCCGATGCTGCGCCGTCTGGCCGACTACGGACGGCCGGTCATCGCCTCCACCGGAGTCACGACGTCGGCCGACCTCGATGCTGCCCTGGCCGTGCTTCGCGGGCACACGCCTCTGGCGCTGCTCCACTGCATCACCGAGTATCCGGCGCCGCCGGAGCAGTACAACCTGCGCCTCCTGGACCACCTGCGACGCCGGTACGCGATCCCGGTGGGCATCTCCGATCACTCCCTGGACGCAGAGTTGGTGCCAGCCGTAGGCGCTGCGGTGGGCGCGGACGCACTGGAGAAGCATGTGACGCTACAGCGTGATGGCGGTGGCCTCGACGACCCGATCGCGCTGGAGCCCGACGACGTAGCTCGAATGGTGGAGCGAGTGCGGAGTGTCGAGGCCAGCCGACTCACCAACGGGGAGGAGGACGCTCTGGCCGGGCTGCGCGAGCTGCGCGGCGCCGCGCTGGTAGATGCGGTGCTCGGTAGCGGCGTCCATCAGATGGCCGACGCCGAGCGTGGCAACTACCTCACCACTAACCGATCGTTGTTGTTCGTAGCGGATGGGGAGCCGGGAGACATCCTGGACGAGCGGCTGATGGCGCCGCTCCGCAGCGAGAAGAACATGCAGCCAGGGCTGCCAGCGATGGCCTGGGAACAGGTGGCAGGTCGTCGCCTCAGCCGCGCGGTTCGCTCGGGTGAGCCGGTTACCTGGCAGGTGGTGGGGGCCGCGGCACGCTAGGAGGGGCCGCGGCTGGCTCGCTAGCCGGGGCGCTCCTCGATAGGCACGTACCGTCGCTCGGTCTCGCCGACGTACACCTGCCGCGGCCGCGCGATCTTCGTATCGGGATCGTGGATCATCTCGCTCCACTGCGCGATCCAGCCCGGTAGCCGGCCAATCGTGAACAGGGTCGGAAACATGGGCACCGGAACGCCAATCGCCTGCAGGATGATGCCCGAATAGAAGTCGACGTTCGGGTACAGCTTGCGCTCGATGAAGTACTCGTCCGCCAACGCCACCTCCTCGAGCTGCACCGCAATATCGAGGAGCGGGTTGTCGAGCTTGAGCCTCTCCAGAACCTCGAAGCACGCTTTCTTGAGGATGGTGGCGCGCGGGTCGAAGTTCTTGTACACCCGGTGACCGAAGCCCATTAGCCGAACGCCAGTCTGCTTGTCCTTTACCTTCTGCAGAAAGGCCTTGCCGTCGTCGCCGCTGTCGCGTATCTGCCCGAGCATCTCGATTACCGCCTGATTGGCGCCACCGTGGAGCGGCCCCCACAAGGCGTGGACGCCAGCGGACACGGCCGAAAACAGGTTGGCTCGGGAGCTGCCGACCATGCGCACGGTGCTGGCAGAGCAGTTCTGCTCGTGGTCGGCATGCAGCAGCAGAATCAGATCCATCGTCCGGGCCAGCAGCGGATCCACCTCATAGTCCTCCGCCGGTGTCGCGAACATCATGTGGAGAAAGTTCGCCGCGTAGTCGAGGCGGTTGATGGGGTGCATGAAGGGCTGGCCGATGGAGTGCTTGTAGGAGCAGGCCGCGATGGTCGGCACCTTGGCAATGAGCCGGTGGGTGGCGATCTCCATCTCCCGATCGTTGCTCACCTCCATCGAGTCGGGGTAGAAGGTCGCCAGCGCCCCCACCACGGCGCCGGTGATCGCCATTGGGTGTGCGTCTTTCGGGAAGCCCGCAAAGAACCGCTTCACATCCTCGTGCACCATCGTGTGGTAGGTGATGTGCGTGGTGAACTCGTCCAACTCCTCGCGCGTGGGGAGCCGGCTGTACATCAGCAACCAGGCCGCCTCGAGGAAGTTGCTCCGCTCTGCCAGCTGCTCGATGGGGATGCCGCGATAACGGAGCACCCCCCGCTCTCCATCGATAAAGGTAATGGCACTGCGACAGGAGCCGGTATTGCCATAGCCCGGATCCATGGTGATGACCCCCGCTTCTTGGCGGAGCTTGGAGATATCGACGGCGACCTCGTTCTCCGAGCCGCGCAGGATCGGAAGTTCGAATGTCCCGCCGTCGATATGGAGTACGGCGGTCTCAGACATGTTGAAGTATTGGCAAGTATAGGAGCCTCAATGAGGCAGAAGCAAGGAGAAGGTACTTCCCGCCCCCGGCGTGCTGGCCACCTCGATCGCCCCGCCGTGCACGCGGGCGATGTGCCTGACGATCGCCAGCCCCAGCCCGGTACCGGTCTGGTCGCCGGCTGATCCGCGCTCGATGCGGTAGAAGCGTTCGAAGATACGGTCGCGATGCTCGGCGGGAATGCCGGCACCGGTATCCCGCACCGCGATGCGTACCATCTGCTCCTCGTCCGTCGCGGTCACCCATACGGTCTGTCCTCGCTCACCGTATTTGACAGCGTTGTCGACGAGGTTGATGAGAGCCTGCTCGACCAGCTGCGAGCTCATCCTGCAGGTCAGCTCCACGTCGCAACGCACGTCGAGCCGTACGCCGTTGCGGGCCGCGGCTGCCTGACACAGCTGCACCGCCTCATCCACGACGGGAGCGACCGCCGCCGTCTGGAAATGGATGTCGCGGTGCTCCTCCTCCGCCTCCAGCTTGGTGAGCACCAGCAGGTCGCCGAGGATCGCGTCCATGCGGGCGGTCTGCCGCTGCGCGATCTCCAAGAAGTGACGCGCATCGTCGGAGGAGTACATCCGGTTGTCCAGCAAGGTCTCGATGAAGCCACTCACCGCCGTTATCGGTGTCCGCAGCTCGTGGGAGACGTTGGCCACGAAGTCGCGACACACCCGCTCGAGGCGTCGCAACCGCGTTACGTCACTGAGCACCAGCAGTGCGGCCGTGCCGCTGTCCCATCGGTAGGGGGACACTTCCGCCAGCACTACTGGCGGGTCTTCGCCGCTCGGCGCCGAGCTGCCGTTGCTTCTGACGTCGGCTTCGCCGGCACTCTGCGCGCGGATGGCGGCGTCCACCAGGGGCCGCAGCGGCGGCGCGGCCACGGCGCCGCTCGAGGTGGCATCACCGAGGATGCTCTCGGCCCGCCGATTGGCGAGCCTGACCCGACCTTGCGCGTCCACCACCAGCAGACCGTGCGGCAGCGCGTCGAGGAGAGTCTCGATGC
>CAJWOB010000003.1 GCA_913043885.1 uncultured Spirochaetaceae bacterium
CGGGCGGCCGCCGAGGCGATCGTTGACGATCTCGTGCAGGTCCAGAATTCGCGTCGGGTATGCCCACGCCTCATCGGCGTCGCTGTAACCGACTACCGGATCCCCGTCTCGCATCCACGTCGCCTCCGCCACCGTCTCATAGCGGGGGAAGTGGAGGGGCGGGATGGCGTCCCGTAGCGCCAGAATCTGCTGGGGACTCACCTCAGGCAGCGGCAGCTGACGGTTGCCCGGCTGGAACGTGTCGAAGGTGACGCCATCGAGCGGCACGATGTAGGCAGTCAGGTCGACGTCGGGTACCGCGCTCGCCATCTGCGCGGCCGCCGCTCGCATCTGCTGGCGCTGGTCTAGCGGAGGGGAGGGTGATTCCTCGTCCCCACCTCTCGCCGAGGCGGCGACTGACAGGATGCACAGGCCCAGCGCTGACCAGAGAGCGACAGCGGGGCGCGACCGGGGTCGTGGCATCCGGCAGCTCAAGCGGCGCCCCGCTCACCCGTCGCGGACGATGCGGAGAAGTGCCTGGTACTCCTCGTGGCACTCGCCGCACATCTCGAGGTGGTGGTGGATCATGGGGTAGAGCTTCTGCACGTCCTCGCCGGCCACCGCCAGCTCGACGAAGCGATCGAGGGTCTCGGCGCACTCGTCGCAGGCCAGCTCCTGATCGTTGGTCTTGGCCAGCTGGGCCGCGACTTCCTCCAGAAACGCTGCGGGGGGCTTTGGCGTGCCCTGGCCGGCCGAGCTGGCGCGCTTGAGCCGATCCTGTAGGGCCTGCCGCAGTTGACTGAGCTTCGCCATCTTGTTCATCCCGCCCCGCTAGCTGACGTAGTCGTCGATCCCGGTCTTACGGCTGCGGCGCCATTCATGCCAGAACCTGCAGTATCTGCTCGGCAGTGTAGCCGTCCTCTTCCATCTTGAGCTTCAGGCGCTTGCGCGCGTCGTGGAGCAGCTTGTAGAGGGCGTTGCGAGTGCTGCCGGTCTTCTGCGCTACCACCTCCAGTGGCACGCCGTGGATGCTCACTGCCATGAGGGCATGGCGTTGTTTGGCGCTGAGCTCCTCGTTTATGTAGCGGTGCAGCGCCCGAATCAGCTGTTCGCGCGCCGTCTCCGCTTCTGCACTACGGGCCGGGTCGGGGAGCTGGATCTCCTTCGGATCGTCCTCGTCCCCAACTAACAAGTCCAGCGATACGTCCCGCCACCTCTTGCGGCGTAGCTCGGTAAGGGCCATCCGCACCGCCGCCTTGTGCGCCCAGGTGGTGAACTGGCTCTCCCCTCGAAAACTGTCGAGCTTGTCGATGATCTTGAGCAGCGCTTCCTGGACGAAGTCCTCTGCCATGCTGCCGAATTCGCCACGCTTGCCGCGCACCCGACGCAGCAGTCCGCGATGCAGCCCGGCTATGAGGAGCTGGCGCAGGTCGGCGATCGCCTGCTCCCGCACCGCACCCTCCGCCGCGAGATCGGCCAGCTATTGATCATTGCTGCGCGGCACCGTGCTGGCCGTCACCATGCAGTAATGTAGTCTACTGGAGTAAGCGAACCCGGTCGAACCGCGTCTGCTATCACGCACGAATGTCGCCGACCGCGCCCGATATCGGCATTATCGTTCCTACGATCGACGAGGCCGCGCGCATCGGTGGCCTGCTCCGCTATCTGCGCTGGGCAGCCGGAATCAACAACCAGTCGGTCGAGCTGATCGTCGTCGACGGCGGCAGCCAGGACGACACTCGCGACATCGCCCGCGCCGCCGGGGCCGACCAGGTGCTCTCGGCGTCTCGGGGGCGGGCGCGGCAGCTGAATGCCGGCGCCGCGGCTGCGGCCAGCCCGGTGCTGTACTTCCTGCACGCCGACGCGCGTCCCGACCCGGACTTCCTGTCACACATCGCCGCCGCCATTGCCGGCGGCCTCGGCTGCGGCTGTCTGCGCCTTCGCTTCGTCGATCCGCCGGCGGTGCTTCGGTTCCATTCGTGGCTGGTGCGCCTGCGGTGGCTCATGGTGCGGTTCGGCGACTAGAGCCTGTTCGTACTGCGCGATCAGTTCCGGCGCTGCCGCGGCTTCCGCGAAACGCTGTTCCTGTTCGAGGACCAGGAGATCGTGCGCCGGCTGCGGCGGCACTGCCGCTTCGTCGTGCTGCGCTCGCAGATTACGGCCTCGGACCGAGCGTTGCGTCACGCCGGCGTGCTGCGCACGCATCTCGGCTACTACCTGCTGCAGCTGGCGTTTGCGGTCGGCGTCTCGCAACCGAGGTTGGCGACTATGCGGGCGTATCTGCTGCGTCGGCCGCAGCGATGATGCACTCCCCGCGGGGCGACGATGGTTCGCTGTCCGCCTATCTGCGCCAGATCGACCGTGTCCCGCTGCTGACCGCGGAGGAGGAGCGAGCGCTGGCGGTGCGAGCGCGCGCCGGCGACCAGACCGCTCGTGATCACCTGGTCAACGCCAACCTGCGTTTCGTCGTCAAGGTGGCCAAGCGCTACCGTGGGATGCGCCTCTCCCTCACCGACCTTATCTCGGAAGGCAACATAGGGCTGCTGGAGGCGGTCGATCGGTTCGATCCCGACCGTGGCAATCGCTTCCTTACCTATGCGGTGTGGCGCATCAGGCAGGTCATCCACAAGGCTATCAACAACCATTCCCGGACCGTGCGCCTTCCCGAGCACCGGGTGCAGCAGTTGGGGCGGCTCCAGCATGGGCTCAGCGAGGTGCAGGCGAGTTTGGGCCGCGCGGCATCGTTCGACGAGGTGGCGGCCTGGCTGCAGATCGAGCCGGCGACTGCGCATCGACTGCTGATGGCGGCAGGCCCGGTGGCGTCGTTGGACAAGCCGATGAACGACGAGAACGGCGTGGCCACGTTGGCGGATCTGGTGCCCGACCGGCGGCGGCCGTCTCCCGATGAGCTGCTGGCGGCGCGCGCGCTGTCTGCAGACCTGGAGAGAGCGCTGTCGCTGCTCACCGAGCGCCAGGCCGACATCCTGCGCCGCAGGTACGGGCTGCACGGTCCCAGGCGCGAGTCGCTGCCCGAGCTGAGCCAACGCTATCGACTTACCGCGGAGCGTATCCGCCAGATCGAGCACGAGGCGCTGCTGTTGTTGCGCAAGCCGAGTCGCGCCAAGTACTTCGACCACCACCAGTACCGGCGCGGCTCGCAGGGCGACGTCCCGATCTAGCCCGAGCGAGACGGGACGGGCTTCGTCGTGGCGGCCGGCGGCTGCGATAATGGGCCATGGCACAATCCCCGTGGCTCGGTCACCAGTTTGTGGTGGCCAACCCCGATGAGGTCCGCTCGCCCAGCCTGCTGATCTACCGATCTGCGGTGCAGCGCAACACCGATCGTGTGCTCGCCATCGCCGGCGGCGCGGAGCGGGTGCGACCCCACATCAAGACCCACAAGTCCCGTGCGTTGCTCGCCATCCAGCGCGACGCGGGGATGACCAAGTTCAAGTGCGCGACGCTGGCGGAGGCGGAGTTGCTCGCCAGCGAAGGGGTGGACGACGTGATGGTCGCCTACCAGATGGTGGGACCCAACATCGCGCGTCTGGTCGAGCTCGCCAAGGCGCACGGCAAGACGCGCTTTGGCGTGCTCATCGACAGCGCTGCCGCACTGGCCTCGCTCGGCGAGGCGGCCAGCTCGGCAGGGGTAACCGTGGCAGCGTACCTGGACCTCGACGTGGGACAGGGGCGCACCGGAGTGGCGCCGACCGCCGCCGCCGAGTTGTATCGGCAGATGGCGGACACCGAGGGTGTCGCCGCTGCTGGTATCCAGATCTACGACGGCCACAACCACCAGAGCAGCCGCGACGAACGGCAGGCGGCGGTCGATGCGTGCTACGCCGCGATGGCTGGCGTGCGCGAGGAGCTGGCCAGCGGAGGTGTGGCGTGCCCAGAGGTGGTCGCCGGCGGCTCGCCAACCTTCCCCTGCTACGCGAAGTACGACGACGTGGTGCTGTCGCCGGGCACGGTGTTCCTCAACGACGGCGGCTACCAGTCCCGCTTCCCGGACCTGCCGTTCGAGATCGGTGCGACGCTGTTCACCCGGGTGGTGAGCACGCCGCTTGCCGACTCGTTTACTCTGGACCTCGGCACCAAGGCCATAGCCACCGATCCAGACGTCCGGGGCAGCATCGTCGGCCTGGGCGACGACGTAGAGCCACTTACCCACAACGAGGAACACTGGCGGTTTCGGCTGCTGGATGCGGCGATTCCGCGGCCCGAGGTGGGCGACACCATGTACGTGGTGCCCACCCACATATGTCCGACGGTCAACCTGCAGACCGAGCTGCAGGTGGTTGGCGCCGGCGGCCGGGTCGAGGAGCGCTGGTCGGTGGACGCCCACCACCGCATCTAGACGCTCACCGATTCGGGTATGTTTCTTGCAGGCAGGGGCGTCGGTTAGGCATGACGGCGGACAAGGTGGAACCCAAGAAGACCGGCTGGCTTTGGGGAGTGATCGGCGGCGTCGCGGTAGTGGCCGTCGCCGTGTTGCTGCTGGTGCCGCGCGGTGAGACCACAACCCGGCCGGAGCTTCCTGCTGCCCCCGACTTCCCCTTGCAGATCTACCAGAACGCGGAGTCGCTGGGGGGCAGTGAGGAGACCACATTTGCTGCCGTGCTGGCCCAGGGCAAGCCGGTGGTGTTGAACTTCTGGGCTGTCCTGTGTGGCCCCTGCCGTGCCGAAATGCCGGAGCTACAATCGGTGTTCGACGGCCACGGCGATGAGATCCTGCTGGTCAGCATCGACCTCGGGCCGTTTACCGGCCTCGGGACCGTGGAGCAGGGCTTGGCGTTGCTGGAGGAGCTGGGCGTCACCTTCCCCGCTGCCACCACCGACCGTGCGGAGGTGCTGACCGACTACGGTGTGCTGGGCATGCCCTCCACGTTCTTCATCACCTCGACGGGAGGGGTTGCCCGCAAATGGACCGGCCCCCTCACCGAGAGCAAGCTCCTCGAGCTGGTCGACGAGCTGCTGGCGGTAGAGGAGGCATAGGGTGGCGTCATCCGAGCCGGTGGGGACGCCCCAGCCCACCGGAACCGACGGCAACGAGCTCAGGGGCCGCATCCTTTCGTGGATAATTCCGGCAGTGGTGGTGGCAGCGCTGCTGCTCGCCATGATCCGGATTCAGCCCAACGTCGAGTCCGCGGTGGCGAACGTCGGATCGACCGTACCTCTGGTGTTCGCATTTCTGGCCGGCGTGGTGGCCAGCGTGAACCCGTGTGGCTTCATGATGCTGCCCACCTACATCTCCTATCACCTCGGCTCCAGCGAAGAGGGCTACTACGAACGCTCCGTGCTCAGCCGCTCGGGGCGCGGTCTGGTGCTGGGACTGTCAGCCACCGTGGGCTTCATGGTGGTGGCCGCTGCCGTCGGTCTGGTGGTGGCCGCCGGCGGTCAGTGGCTGGTCAACACCTTCCAGTACTTCGGCGTGGCGCTCGGCGCAGTGATGGTCGGCGTTGGCGTGTGGCTGCTCGCCGGTCGCGGCAAGCTGACCTTGTTGGCGGCCAGTCGGGTGCAGGTGAGTCCGCGGCGCAACCTCGGCAACGTCGTCCTGTTCGGCAGCGCCTACTCCATTAGCTCTTTGAGCTGCACGCTGCCGATCTTCCTGGCACTCGTTGGCTTCAGCCTTGCCAACGCCAGCTTCGTGGCGTCGTTCGGCAAGTTCATCGCCTACGCGCTCGGCATGGGTGCGGTGCTGGTCACCGTCACCATCGGCGCGTCGCTGTTCCGCGGGGCGATTGCGACGCGGCTGCACAACGCCATTCCCGCGATCAACAACGCCAGCACCCTGTTTCTACTCGGTGCCGGCGCCTGGCTGCTCTACTACTGGGCGGGCATCCTCGGCTGGTTGGGCTAGCGGTCCAGCGGCAACAGCACGAGGTCGAATAGCTCCTCCACCTCGTCGTCGAAGTCCAGCCAGCCCACCACCGCGCCGGAGCGCGCCTCCACCACCCGGACCCCCGCCACTTCCGCCCTCGGAGCGACCGGCAGGTCGCGGAAGGTGCGGCTGGAGGCGCGGAGGCGGGACATGCCGACGAAGAGCAGGCCGTTGTGGACCGCCATGCCGCGGGCGAATCCGTCGAGTCGCGTGATGACCTCGTAGCTGCCGCGGTCCAGGTCCACCCGGGCAACCTCTCCCGTCGCCGATAGCAGCACGTACAGCTCGCCGTCGCACAGCCGCGGCGAGTGTGGCATTGGCAGTCCGCTCAGGACCGCGGTGCCGTCCGCCACGTCCATGAGCACGCCGCCATCGACCACCCGCTCCCGCCACCCCTGCGGAGCGTTGCCGTCGCCAAGCATGGTGACGTACGCGGGGCCATCCGCACCCATCGCCATACCGTTCAGGTGGCACCGGTCCTCCGGCGCCAGCGAGGAGATGAACGCCGGGCGCCAGGCGGGCACGAACTCGCGGTCGTGGCGCAAGGTGCCGAGGCACGAGTACTGAGTGTTCACGGCCCAGAGCTGCCCGTCGTGGACGCCGAGCCCGTGGATATCGAACCGCCCGGTCGCGCCGGGGATCGGCGCCGCGGTGTCGTCGCGCCACCGGCTGTCGACGCGCAAGCCGCTGCCGCCGCCCTCGCGGCCGCCAGCTGGGGCGCCACCGAGCCACATCAGCGCCTCGCGACCGGTCACCGTCAGTGCATCGTCGACAACTGCCATCGCCATGGCGTTCTCGAACGGCGCCGCGCTCTCCTCGAGGACCGCCCGACCAGCCTCGCCATCCGGCCCCGACGGCTGGCGGACGGTGACCGGCACCGGCCGCAGCAGGATGACGCGGCCGTTGTGGTACGTGCTGACCGCCAGGCTGCGCTGCATATCGAGGAGCAGGTCGGCAAAGCCGGATGAGTGGGCACGCACCGACATCGACTCGATTATACGAAGGCGAGGGGTGTCGGGGCGCCAGAGTGGGTCGGCGGTTGGGGACGCAGCGACGCGGTTGCCGACGCAGCGTCGCGGTTGCCGGCAGCAGCGCCGCGGCCAATACTGAGAAATGACCAACACCGCCAAGAGCCTGGCTCCGTTCGGCGTCTACATGATCGTCGTCGGCCTCGGTCTCCTGGTCGTACCCAACCCGATCGTCACGCTCATCGGGTTCGATGCCGTCGACGACGTCTGGGTGCGACTGTTCGGCTGGATGATCGCCAGCGGTGGCTATTTCTACATCCAGGTGGGTCGCAGCGGAAACGAGGTGTTTGCGCTCGCCACCCTCTTGGTCCGATTCCCGGTCGTGGTCGTGCATCTGATTCTGTTCCTGCTCGAGCTTGCCCCACCGGCTCTGCTCGCGTTCGGCGGCGTGGACCTCGTCGGCGCGGTCTGGACGGCGGTGGCTCTTCGTCGCGACAACGCCTGAGGTATCGCATGGCCCTCGACGCAGTAGATATCGCCCAGGCGCTCATCTCGTATCGGTCCGATAGCTCGCAGAGTAATCGGCCGATTACGGAGTACGTGCAGGGCGTGGTGACCGACCTCGGATTCGAGACCGAGCTGGTGTCCTACGATGACGGCGACCAGGACGGTGGGGTGGTCCCCAAGGACAGCCTGGTAGCCAGGCTCGGGCCTGCGCCCTCCGCCGGCGAGCCCGTGGGCGGAATGGCCTACTTCGCCCACACCGACACCGTGCCCGGCACGTCGTGGTTGGACCAGCACCACGACGCGTTCGACCCGGTGTTGCGACAGGGCCGTGTGTACGGCCGCGGTGCCTGTGACATGAAGGGGTCCCTGGCCAGCATGCTGGCCGCCGCCAGCGGCATCGACGGCGCGTCGCTGACACAACCACTCTACGTGGTGTGCACTGCCGACGAGGAGATCGGCTACGGCGGCGCCAGGGCGGTGAGCGAGCGGTCTCGGCTGTATGCCGAGCTGGTCGCGGCCCCGGACATGCACGCGATTATCGGGGAGCCGACGCTGCTGGAGACGGTCTACGCCCACAAGGGCGGCGTCGCCTTCACCGCCATCGCCCGGGGCGAGTCAGCCCACACCAGCACCGGCGAGGGCAGCAACGCCATGTGGAAGCTGGTGCCTTTCCTGTCAGCGATCGACGAGGTGCGCAGGGAGACAGAGACCGCCGCCTGGCAGGACGACGAGTTCGCTCCGCCACTGGTGAACCTGACCATCAGCGTCACCGACGATCAGCCTGCCCTCAACGTCAAGGCAGCGTACGCGGAGTGCCGCGGCAGCTTCCGGCCGTCGCCGCGAACCGAAACCGATCGTCTGGTGCGACAGATCGAACAGGCGGCCGCCGATGCGGGCATCGAGTATGTGGAGACCGGCCGTTCCGACCCGGTCTACACACCGCCGGACGCCGACGTGGTGCAGACCATGGTCGAGCTCACCGGGGCGCAGCGGGCGATAACGGTGCCATACGGTACGGATGCTTCGGCGCTTGCCGGGCTGCGCAACGTGGTGGTGTGCGGACCGGGGTCCATCGAGCAGGCACACAAGCACGACGAGTGGATCTCCGTCGAGCAGCTGCATGCCGGCGCAGACCTCTACCAGCGCTGCGCCAAGCGTTGGTGCACGGCCTAGCCGCCTAATCACTCAGCCGCCCAGCCGCCTGGGCCGTGCCGCGCCGCGTCGCTGTTTGGGAGCGGTGATCCCCTCCGGTACATTCCATCCATGAGCGCGCAACGGCCGCGCCCGGCGGCTTCCGGACCGGGCGCCTTCGCCAGGACCGTGCTGCCGCTCGGGGTTCTGGCGGTGGCAGTGCTGGCGGGAGTCCTCGCGGTGCAGCAGGTGGGCACGGCACGGGCGGTGCGCGCCATCAATATGCGGGTTACCGGCCTTGCCGAGCGCGTCGACGAGCTGGCACGCACTGGACGTACGGCGCTGACCGACGACGCCACTCCCACCGAGGCGCCGGCGGCGAACACCGCCGCGCTGGCCAGCGACGGGCCCGCGCTCGGCAGTCCGTCCGCGCCGGTGACGATCGTCAAGTACAGTGACTTCGAGTGTCCGTTCTGCCGACGGTTCTTCCAGCAGACGCTGCCCGCGCTCAGGCAGCGCTACGTCGAGGGCGGGCAGGTGCGCTTCGTCTTCCGCCACCTGCCGTCACCGGGTGTGCACCCCAATGCCCTGGGCGCGGCCGCCGCCGCCGAGTGCGCCGGAGAGCAGGGTGAGTTCTGGAGCATGCACGATCTGCTCTTCGAGCAAGGAGTCAGCGGCGGGCGCGCTCAGTACCGCGACTATGCCGCCGAGATCGGCCTGGACGTCGACGCCTTCGACAGCTGTCTCGACGACGGGACGGGGAATGCCCGCATCGCTGCCGATCGTGCGGCGGCCGCCTCGGTGGGAGCCCGCGCTACGCCGTCGTTCATGGTCATTCCCCGCACCGGTCAGCCGGCGGTGTTCGCCGGTGCACGACCTTTCGAGGTGTTCGAGCAATTGATCGAAGCGGCGCTCCGCTAGGCGGTGGCCAGCAGGCTGCCCGCGCTCGATTCGGGTGCCATAGTCAGCACGCCCAGCGACCGGTTCGGGTACTACGGATGGCCGTCGGCGTGTGCGCTGCCGGACGGTCGCGTCCTGGTGGTGGCATCCGGGATGCGGCAGAGCCACGTCTGTCCGTTCGGTCGTACCGTGCTCTGTATCGGCTCCGCGCGGGCACCTGCCGGCCGCGGTGGCCACCGGATCTGGAGCTGGACCCCGCCCAGGGTCATTGGTGATACGCCGCTGGACGACCGCGACGCCGGTGTGGTTCGCCTCGGCGACGGTACGCTGGTGGTCAGTTGGTTCACCATGCACCACGGCGAGCGGTTGCGCGAAGCGGTGGGCAGCAGCGGCAACCCGACCAACGCCCTCCCCGCGCGTGCGGCGCTGGACACCTACGCCCCCGACGTCATCGACCGGTGGTACGGGTCGTGGCTGCGGACCAGCGACGACGTGGGGGACACCTGGGGCACCGCGCGCCGCGCGCCGGTGACGGCGCCGCACGGCCCAATCGTGCAACCGGGCGCGGAGCGCGGACTTCTCTACTTCGGCAAGGAGTTTCGCCGCGATATCGATGGCGACGAGGAGGGGAGCGGCCCGATTGCGGCGTTCCGCACCAGCGACGCCGGCGAGAGCTGGACCCGGCTCGGCGAGGTGCCATTCGCCGCAGACAGTGAACCGGCGGAGAACCAGGAGCCGCACCTCTGCGTGCTCGGTGGCGGTGCGATGCTGGGGCTGATCCGGCTGAGCGCGACGTCCGAAGAGCGACTGGGCGTGGGCGGTTTCGTCGACTACTGCATGGCCGAGACCTACTCGCTCGATGGCGGCCACACCTGGAGCCAGCCGGACCCTTTCGCCGAGCACGGCTCCACCCCCCACCTGCTGCTGCACAGCAGCGGCACCGTCATCGCCACCTACGGCTACCGCGAGGAGCCCTACGGACTACGGGTTCGGTTGGCCGCTGACACCAGCGCCGATGGTTCAGGTGTACCTCTGCGCTGGAGTCGACCATACGTCCTCCGCGACGACGGTGTGGATGCTGACGCCGGCTATCCCGCCACCGTCGAGTTGGCCGACGGGTCCCTGCTCACCGTCAGCTACGGTCGGCACGCTCCAGGCGACCGCAACTGCGGCCTACTGTGGGTGGGCTGGCAGCTACCGTGAGCGATGCGGCGCTTGTTGCGCTACTAGGTCACCAGCGTGAGGTACGCGACGGCCGCCAGACCGGCACCGACCACGATGCCGATAGCGACCTCCGCCGCCGAGTGGCCCACCTCGTGAGCGCGTCCTCCGTCGCCATCGATGCCATCGCCATCGGCGGAGCCGCCACCTTGGCGGCCCTGGCCGGCGCGGCTGCGCTCCGCGACCAGCTGCCGCAGCAGCTGGGAGTGCCGTTCGATTACCCCACGCACCCGGATAGCGTCGAACGCCACCACGCTGGCCAACACCACGGCGACCGCAAACGCGCTGGAGGCGAGGCCTTCGTGCAGCGCCAGCGTCGCCACCAGGGCGCTGACGAACGCGGAGTGGGCACTGGGCATGCCGCCGGCGGAGGTGAAACGCCACCACTGCAGCTCGCCGTGGCGCACCGAGTAGAACACCACCTTGTACAGTTGGATGGCCAGCTGGATGGCGACGGTGATCAGAAGCGGTGCGCCGATCATCGCGGGAGTATAGATCAACGTTCGCAGAACGGCGGGCCCACTCAGGGGAGGCTGACATGACCGAAAGTGGGAGTCCGCAACGGCGAAATACGCTCGGCCTGTACGGTGCCGCATGGTGCCCGGATTGCCGCGCCCTCAAGCAAGTAGTGGCACGACATCTGGTGCCCTACGTGTTCCACGACGTGGATGTGAGTGAAGAGGCCCGCGCCCGCATTGCCGAGGTAGGCGGCAGAAGGGTGCGCATCCCGACGGTAGAGATCGATGGCGAGCTGCTGGTGGATCCGCCTCTGGACCAGCTCCTGTCCCGGCTCGGTATCGACGCCGCCGACCGGCGGCCCTACTACGACGCGGTCATCGTCGTCGGCGGACCGACCGGGCTTACCGCCGCGATGTACACCTCCCGCGAGAGCCTCGACACCCTGGTACTGGAGCGGGCTGGCGTGGGCGGCCAGGCGGCCATCACCCAGATCATCGAGAACTTCCCCGGCTTCGACGAGGGCATCGGCGGAGCCGAATTCGTCGCGCGGTTACACCGTCAGGCGGAGAAGTTCGGTGCCGAGGTGATGCAAGGCGAGGAGGTCGCTGGGGTGCGCCGAGAGGGGCAGTTCCTGGTGGTGGCAACCGTCAATCGCCGCGAGATCGTGACCCGCGCGGTGCTGGTGGCCACCGGCAGCCGCTATCGCGAGATGGGGATCCCGGGGGAGTAGCAGCTGATCGGCCGACACGTCCACTTCTGCGCCACCTGCGATGGGCCGCTCTACGAGGGTAAGCAGGTGATGGTAATCGGTGCCGGCGATAGCGGCTTCGAGGAGTCGTTGCACCTGATGAAGTTCGCCACCGGGGTAACCATCGTGGCGCGTAGCGACGAGATCAAAGCCAGCCAGATACTGCAGGACAAGGTAGCGGAGAAGGCCCCCATGAGGGTGGTGACCAACCGTGCGGTGGAGGAGCTGCTGGTCGAGGATGGTGCCCTTGCCGGGGTACGGCTCAAGGATCGGGCCTCAGGCGAGGTGGAGACCCACACACCGGATGGCGTATTCGTGTTCATCGGTCTGCGGCCGAATGCCGGCTTCCTGCCGGAAGAGGTGGTTACCGACGCACGGGGGTTCGTCCGTACCGACGACACCTTTGCCACCAGCATGACCGGCCTGTACTCCGCCGGCGACGTGCGGGTGGGCAGCACCAAGCAGGCGGTGGCCGCCGCCGGCGAGGGCACCGGGGCGGCGATTGCGATCCGGCGCTATTTGCAGTCGATAGGGGAGGCGTATCCCACCGACCACCTCGGCAGCGACGATTGAGGGTGGCGGGGGCGCAGGCCACTAGCGGGGCAGGAACAGGTCGATACCGGCCACGATCGCCAGCTCGAGGTTGACGCGGGCGGCACCGGTAAACGAGCGGCTCAGCAGGCTGCCGCGCACTGCCGTGGAGATCGAGGTGGTCGGTGTGAGGAACCACGCGCCGCCAACGTCCAGATTGGCGAGGTAACCGACGTTTACCGACTCGACAACGCCGGCGGCGGGAGTGGTCGCAGTGGTGCGATTCCAGCGCAGCGCATTGTCGAGGCGGAGGTAGGGGACGATTTCCCAGTCGACCGGCAGGTAGTAGGCGGCGTAGACGCCGGCCAGCAGCGTCAGGGAGTCGTTGCTGACGCCGTCATCCCCCTGGGTGAGGGTATACGACACGCCAGGGAATGCGCCCAGCGCCACTCCCTCGGGCAGCACCACACCGACGCGACCCTCCACGGCGGTGTCGATGTAGACGTCTATGGCCGACAGGCCGGGATCGGGGATGGTGAGGGTGTCGCGACCGAACAGCACCCGAGCGCCACTGGTGGCGCCGAGATGGATACTCTGTGCAGGCGGCCCGACATCGGGACTCTGCTGCCCGTGGGTGGCGGCTACCGACAGGGCGAGCAGCGTGAGGTGGAGGGGGATGAGCCGCATCGTAAAGCGCACGCTCAGAGGGTGCGCGATGCGGGAACGCGCCGAGCGCCCCGCATCGCGCAGGTCAGACATAGCGCAGGACCGTGATCAGGATCGCCTTCGCGACAAGTATAACCATCGCGTTCGGGCCGTTGATCATCGTCAGCTGCGACTTGGCACCCGGGGATAGGCTACCAGTGGCCAACGCGTAGCCAGCCCCCATCGATGTCTACAGCTCGTCGAGCTCCGCCTCGGTCTTGCCGAGCGCGGCGGTCCACGCGTTGCCGAACAGGAACCTGGCGCACCACAGCATGCCGATTGCGACGGACGCCACGGTTGCGATGATTACGCCGAGTCACGGAATGCCGCTGAAGTCGAGTAGCATCGAACCACCTCCGCTATCGAGGGTGGCCGAATCTTATCACCACCGGTGTGTGAAAGGCGGGTCACACAGCCACTGATCAATACTGGCAATCGAACGCGTGCCGCTGCAGCCAGTGTTCGCAGTCGCGGAAGTCGGGGAGCGCATGCTCCACCCTCTCCCAGAAAAGAGGGGAGTGGTCCAGATGCACCAGGTGGGCCAGCTCGTGCACGCACACGTACTCCAGCATGCGTGCCGGTGCCAGCAGCAGCCGCGTGGAGATGCTCAGCCGGCCGCGGGCGCTGCAGCTGCCCCAGCGGCGGGTGGTGAACCGAAAACTCACCCGTTCGGGGGCTGCCACGTCCGAGAAGTGCTGGTGGTGCAGCCGATCGCAGAGCGCCGACAGGTGCCCGGCGAACTCCCGCGCCAACGCGCCGCTCACCAGCCGCGCGGCGTGGTGCTGGTGAGTGGCCAGGTCTGCAGCGGCGGGCAGCACCAGCCGGATACGGTTGCCCACCACCCGGGCGCTGCCGGTGCGCCGGTCCGCCGTCGAGACATCCAGCGTGAAGCGGCGACCCGCAGCGGCAAGGGTACCGCCGTCCCGGTAACTCCGGGGTAGTCGTGGCCGGAATCGGTCTGGGTCGCGGGATACCGCTCGCTGTGCCCACTGCAGCAGGTGGGTCACCTGCCGCTGGCGTTCGGCGGGGTCGCCGCCGGGGGGCAGCCGAATGCGCAGGCCGTCCGGGCCGAGGGTAGCCCGCGCGGAGCGAGACGGCTTCCTGCCGCCGCTGCGCGGGCGGCCACTGGCGTCGGCCACCCGCACCGGAACACGAACGCCTCCGGCTTCGATCTCGTCGGGCACCACCACTCCGATAACATGCCTGTCCACGGCCCCATCTGGCGAGCGTCGCTGGCCGGCGCGCCGGGCACGGGGTACCCTGGCGGCGTTGCTTTCCCGCAAGTTGGACTCGGCCCGCGCGGCGTATCGTGCCGGCGACGTAGAAGCGGCTCGGGCGGCCCACATCCACGCGTCCCAAGAGGCGCACAGTCAGGGCCAGCACCTCAAGAGTATGGTCTACGGCGGCCTCGACGGCATCATCACCACTTTCGCGGTGGTCGCGGGGGTAGCGGGGGCCAGCCTCGACGCCACGATCGTACTGATCCTCGGGTTCGCCAACCTGATCGCGGACGGCCTGTCGATGGCGATCGGCGACTTTCTCAGCACCAAGGCCGAGCTACAGCTCGCCGCCACCGAGCAGGCGCGGGAATCTTGGGAGGTAGAGCACTTTCCCGACCAGGAGCGCGCCGAGCTGGTGGACGTCTACCAGGCCAAGGGGATGCCGGAGGCCGACGCGGTCGAGATGGTGGCCATCCTCTCGCGCCACAAGAAGGCCTGGATCGACACCATGATGGCCGCGGAGCTGGGGATACCGGAGACGGACGAATCCCCGGTTGGCAACGCGGTGGCCACCTTCCTCTCGTTCGTGGTGTTCGGGTTCGTGCCGCTCGTGGCCTACGTGCTCAGCAGGTTGGTCACGCTTGGCATCTCGCCGCTGCTGCTCGCGGTGATGCTCACCGCGGTGACGCTGTTCGTACTCGGCACTGTCAAGGTGCGGGTGGTGCGGATGCACTGGGTGCGTGCCGGCAGCGAGATGCTGCTGGTGGGCGGCGTGGCGGCGGTGGCCGCCTACGGTATCGGCGCTGCGCTGCGGGCGATCGTCGGCAGCTGACCACGGTCGGCGCCGCCGACGCGCCGGCGACCTCGGGACCTGCTAGGCCGCCTGAGCGGCGCCGTTCTCCCAGCGCTTGAACGAGACCACCCCGTTGTGGCCGCCGAACCCGAACGAATTCGAGATGGCGGCGCGGATTTCGCCGGGCTGCGGCTTGATCGGCACGTAGTCAAGATCGCATTCGGGGTCGGGATTCTCGTGGTTGGCCGTGGGCGGGAACACCTGGTGATGCACGGCCAGCGCCGTTATGACGCCCTCGACCCCACCGGAGCCGCCCAGCAGGTGACCGATCATCGACTTGCTCGACGAAACCTTCAGCTCGTACGCCTGCTCACCGAACACGTCCTTTATCGCCGCGGTCTCGGTGGGATCGTTCAGCGGTGTGGAGGTGCCGTGGGCATTCACGTAGTCCACCTCGTCGGTAGTCAGCCCACCGGTCTGGAGAGCCATGCGCATCGCCGCCTTGGCGCCGCGCCCTTCCGGGTGCGGGGCGGTAAGGTGGTGGGCGTCGCAGGTGGCGCCGTAGCCGGCGAGCTCCGCGTAGACGCGGGCGCCGCGCGCCTTGGCGTGCTCCTCGGACTCCAGGATCATC
Organism: uncultured Spirochaetaceae bacterium; assembly: GCA_913043885.1. GTDB lineage: Bacteria > Spirochaetota > Spirochaetia > SZUA-6 > Bin103 > Bin103. Next base: position 15,675 of record CAJWOB010000003.1, read on the forward strand.
ACCCCGGCGCCTTCGCCGATGACGAAGCCGTCGCGGTCGCGGTCGAACGGGCGGCTGGCCCTCTCCGGCTGGTCGTTGAACTTGGTGGAGCATGCCTGCAGGTTGCCGAAACCGGCGAACACCAGCGGGGAGATCAGCCCCTCGCTGCCGCCGGTGATCATCACGTCGCACATGCCGGCACGAATGGTGCGCAGTGCGCGCCCGATGGCATCGGTGGCAGAGGTGCACGCCGACGCCACCACGAACGCCGGTCCCAGTAGCCCCAGCTTCATGGAGATCTGGCCGGCGGGGCTGTTGCCCATGAACTTGGGTACCGACAGCGGCGGCACCGACGTGGTGTGTTTGCGGAACAGCTTGTCGCTCATCTCTTCGAGCGTCTGGATCCCGCCGAGGCCAACGCCGAGCATCACCCCGGCGCGCTCGGGTTGGTAGCTGTCCTCGCCGAGTCCGGCGTCCTTCACGGCGCTGAGCGCCGCCACCGCCGCGTATTGTGTAAAGGGATCCATACGTTTGGATTCTTTGCGGTCCAGGTACTCCGAGGTATCGAAGTCGTGGACTTCGCTCGCCACCTTGGTCGAGTGGCCCTCCGAATCGAACTTGGTAAGCGGCCCGATACCGACCCGGCCGTCCATGACTCCCTGCCACGTATCCGCGGCGGTGTTGCCGAGTGAGCTGACGGCGCCGAGGCCGGTTATGACGACGCGAGTGTTACCCATAGCGTTAGATCAGCGGAGAATATACCCAGATGACCGCTGGGTGTCGCTGGCCGACGAGGCGTCGCCGGCCGCCCGGCGCGGGCGGCTAGGCCACGCCGTCGTGGTAGGCGCGGCGCAGCTCTGGATCAAATCTCTCGATGGCGTAGCGCAGCATGGTGCGCGGCATCTGTCGGTAGCGTGGCGCGAGGAACTGCAGCTCCGCGGGCAGGTCGACCTTGCCGACCTCGCGCAACATCCACCCTACCGCCTTGTGAATCAGGTCGTGCCGGTGCCGGAGCAGCAGATCGGCGATTTCTAGCGCAATGTCGACCTGCCCAGCACGGATAAACGCGAAGGTGGCCAGCATGGCGACCCGCTGTCGCCACAGATGGCCGCTGTCGACGAGCTCGCGGAGGATCGCAAGCTCCCTGCGCGGTTGCTCCACCAACCAGCTGCCCAGGATCTTGGGAGCCGACAGGTCCACCAGGTCCCAATTGTTCACCTGGTCCAGCTCTTCCAGGTAGCGCTGCACTACGCGGTGGCGCTCATCGCTCCCTGTACTGTGTTCGAAGCGATCGACCAGGATCAGCAGGGCGGTGAGCCGCGCCTCGTGAAGCTCGTTATGGAGCAGCTCGATCGCCTCCTCTACCGGGACAGACCTACTCAGGCGGACAATAGCCCGCTGCTTGGGCACCGTGACGCCGATGAAGCGATCTCCCTCCCCGTACTCACCAGGCCCGGTCTTGAAGAAGCGAGGATAGAAGGCCGCCTTCTCCGGATCGGCCGCGCTCCGCAGAAGCTGCAGGACGTCGGCGCCCGTCTGGACGCGGGCGCCCGTCCTATGCGAGGAACTCGTAGCCCTGCTCCTGTTCCAGACCCACGTCGGCCAGCCGCACTCCGGACATGGCGCGACGCACGATCTCGCGGTTGAAACCTGCCACGAAGTTCGAGCTCAGGAACTCGTCCACGGCCATCCAGCGGCACTCGTCGATCTCGCTCGGATCGTGCTCGATCTCGGTCGAGAGCGCGCGTAGCCGGCAAATCACATACAGATCGGACAGCCCGAAGCGCGCCTCGTGCCGGTGTCGCATGCAGACCACGCCCTCGAACGCCGCCTCGATACCGGTCTCTTCGCGCACCTCGCGAATGACCGCCTCGCGCAGATTCTCGCCGGGGTCCAGCGCGCCACCGGGCAGCTTGTAGTAGGGCTGGGTGCGATCGCGGCGGTAGCGCTCGCTCACCACCAGCAATCTGCCATCCCCGTCGAGCACGACACCTCCCGCGCCGATCATGTGCGTGCCGTGGTTGGGTAGATCGGCGGCGGCGTCGAGGGTTAGCGCCAGCATCACCGCGCCATCTCCCGCATGGTGGTAGCGGAAGCCGGCGCGGACGGCGATCGGCACCAGGTCGGGCAGCTGCTCGGGTATCCGCAGCCAGATGGCACGGTAGCCTGCGCTGCGCCAGGCCGGCAGCGACCGCTCCAGCAGCGGGGCGAACTCCGGCGCCGGCGGCAGCGCCGACTCGTCGACGGTAAAGCCACCGTACATGTTCGCGGTGCCCGGTAGAGACACGGTCGGGAGCGGGTCGGCCACCGCCCGATTATAGCCAGCGTCAGACACGAGGTGTGGAGCTTGTGGTAGGCTTGCGTTCCCATGGCCAAGCGCAGCCCAGGCGGTGTTCGCAAGCGCTACAGCATCGGCGACGGCGGCAAGATCGTGCACAACTACGTAGTGGAGGACGAGGCCAACGCGTTCATCCAACCGGCCCACCGCGACTACGCCAGATCCGTCACCCACGTGCGCCAGCGTCCGGTTGGTGCGGCACCGGCGCTGAAGAGTCGCCGCCGCCGCCGCAAGTAGGCACGCCGGCATGTCACAGCTGCTGGCGGTGGTCATTCCGGGCGTGGTTGCCGTCGAGCTGTTCCACGTCGCCTACCCGGCTACCCGTCGTGACTGGCTGAGCATTCTGCTCTGGGTTGCCGTCTGGGGCAGTGTAGGTGCCGCGGCGGCGCTCTGGTTCGACACCACCGTGTTCGATGGTGCCGGCGGCGTTGCCGCCGCGTTGGCCGATGGGCAACTGAGCGTGGGTTTCGTGTTTGCGCTGCTGATTGCCGGGCTAGTCGCTGGCGGGGTGCGCATAGGCATCCGGACGCTGCGGTTCCTGGTCGCCCGCAGCTCCCCGGCGCTGCAATGGCTGCGCCCCGACCACCCGCCGGTGTGGGTAAGCGCGAACATGCCGTTCGTCAACGACGACTGGGCGGTGGTATATCTCCACGATGGCGCGATCTACTTGGGCTGGATCGCACAGTTCAGCTACGACCCGCGGCGGCAGCATCACGAGTTCGTGCTGCAGGACGCCCGCCGCCTGGAGGACGATCTTGGCGAGCGCTATCGGGTGGCCGGCTCGGGGGTATACCTCACTACCGGGCAGGTCGCCCGCATCGAGTACTGGACCGGTAAGATCGAATCCTGACCGCAGCAACGCTCACGGGGCGCACCACTTCTCTCTGAACGGCCTATGATTGCCGGTTCCCTCACCTCCTCGGACGTACTGGTTATTGGCGGCGGCATCTCCGGCGTCAGCAGCGCCTACCACCTGGCCAAGGCTGGCGTCGCCGTCACCTTGATAGAGGAGGATCGGATCGGCGGCCGCGTTGCCAGCTCGTACGGCAACATGGGGCTGTTGGTGCCAAGTCACGCGCTGCCGGTGGCGTCGCCGGGCGTCGTCGCCAAGGGCCTGCGTTGGATGCTGCGCTCGGACAGCCCGTTCTACATCCGCCCACGCTGGGACCGGGAGCTACTGCGCTGGCTGCGCGGGTTCCACGCCGCCGCCACCCACGAACGGGCGGTAGCCGCCGCGCCGCTCCTCTACCGGCTGCAGGCGGCCAGCGTCGACCTCTACCAGGCTCTCGGCGCCCGCCTGGCGAAGCGGGCCGACCTGGAGCGAACTGGCGCCCTCTACCTGGTACGTGAGCAGGCCGCCTGGAGCGAGCTGCGCGAGGAGGCGGCGCTGCTGCGCGAAGCCGGTGTGGATGCCGCTCTGTTGCAGGCGGACGAGGTGCGCGAACGCGTCCCGGCGGCCAACGACAGCATCATCGGCGGCGTGTTCTATCGCGAAGACGCGCGGGTGGTGCCGGATCGCCTGGTGGTGGAGCTGGCGGAATTGGCACGCCGAGAGGGGGCTACGATCCACGAAGGGGTAACCGTGTTTCGTGCGGTCCGCGACGGCGGTCGCGGTGGCGGCCACGGCGGTCGTGGCTCCGGCCGCATCCGAGAGGTGTACACCAGCGCTGGTACGCTGACCCCGCGTCAGGTGGTGCTCGCCGCCGGGGCGTGGTCACCGCAGCTGGTCGCGAGCCTGTCACTGCGGCTCCCGATTCAGCCCGCCAAGGGCTACAGCATCACGGTGGAGCGACCGGACGCGTGCCCGGCGATCCCCACCCACCTGTACGAGGCCAAGGTGGTGGCGTCGCCAATGGGACCGGGGCGCATGCGTCTGGGCGGCACCCTGGAGCTCGCCGGCATGGACCGCTCGGTGAACCCGCGGCGGATCCAGGCGATTCTGGCCGCGGTCCCGCGCTATCTGAACGGCCTATACGATCTGCGGGTGCTGGAGATCTGGCGGGGGCTGCGGCCGGTTACGCCCGACACGCTGCCGATCATCGGCAGGCCACGCCACGCCGACAACCTCCTGCTCGCCACCGGCCATGGAATGATCGGTATGTCGATGGGTGCGATCACCGGCCAGATCATCGCCCGGCTGGCTACCGGAGAGGACCCGGGCTTCGACTTGACGCTGCTGAGCCCCGATCGCTTCTAGTCCGCTGCGCTCTCGGCCGCGGTCCCGCTACCGGACTCCATCGCCTCTCCGGCCGCCTCCCAATCCGTCTTGCCGTCGGTGTACTCGAAGACGTTGTTGAAGCCAAACGTCTCCAACTTCTTCGCTGCCAGGTCGCTGGTGGGACAGTCGCGGTCGGAGCAGTAGACCACCAGGGGCTGCTCCGGACTGAAGTTTGCCCGGGCTTCACGTCCGATTCGCTCGATCGGGATGTTTATTGCGCCTTCGATGTGCAGCCGCGCGTACTCCTCCTCCGGGAGCACCTCGATGACGACGGTGCCGCGGCCCAACTCTTCCTTCACTCGCTGTCGATCGATCTCGGTGGCCATGCCTGATAGACGCGCTGAAAGCGCGAAGTATACTTCCGGCCAGCATGCGGCACAGCAAGACCCTCGCCAAACTTCGCTCTCAGGACATCCCGCGCGTCATCGGCCTCGGCAGCTACAACATCGCCTGGGTAAAGCACGCCGCGACGGCCGGCTTCGACTGCATCTGGCTTGACACCGAGCATCGCGCCATCACTCCCGAGCAGGTGTACTCCCTCATCCGGGTTGGCCACATGGTCGACATCGACATCATGGTGCGCGTCCCGACGCGGCAGAAGATCGAGCTGTACCGCTATCTGGAGGAGGGGGCGGCCGGGCTGATGGTTCCGCACGTTACCACCGAGGCGGAGGCGCGGGATCTGGTGCAGTCGGTGCGGTTCCCACCGATCGGTAACCGCGGCGTCGATGGCGCCGGCATCGACGGCGACTACTACCTTGCCGACCCGGCCGACTATCCGGACCACGCCAATCGCGAGACCTTCCTGGTGGTGCAGATCGAGTCGCCGGAGGCGCTGGCCAACGCCGACGCCATTGCGGCGGTAGAGGGCGTGGACATCCTGTTCCTGGGACCCGCCGACTACACGTTGCGCGCCAAGCACGCGCCAGGCGCACCAGATATCGACGCCGCTGAGGGGCAGGTGGCCGCGGCTGCGGCGGCGCAGGGCAAGAGCTGGGGCCGCCCGGCTGGTAATGCCGAACAGCTCCAGGCGCTGTTCGCGAGCGGCGCCCGCTTCGTCGCCAACGGCAGCGACTTCTCGGCGATGATGTGGATGATGAACGAGGCGAGTGGGCAGTTCGACCAGGCGATTGCGAGCGCGCGCTCGTAGGCCTACGGGCGAGGCTTACGGGCCTACGAAGAGGTTGTTGAGACCCAGGTCGAGCACGCCGTCGATGTTGAGGTTGCCCAAGACGAATATGTTCGTGGTCGCCTGATAATCCCCCTGGACGTCCAGGTGGTGGAACTCGCCGTTGGTGATGAGATAGGGCGCAGGCGCTGTCGCCAGCGAGGATCACGGTCCCCTCCTGAAAGGCGAAGCCGATAACTGCGTTGTTCCAGTCGCCACCCACCGTAACCGTGTGATTGTTCGGCGTAACGTCGATGCCACCGGTGTTGAAATTCAGGTCTTTGGCGACGGTGATCGACCCCTCGAGATCGTGCACCTCTCCACTGTTCAGGTCTAGATCGTAGAAGGTCAGCCCGGCGCCTATGGGGCCTGGGCCAATGAGGCTTATCGGATTGTCGTTGTGGACGAGGTTGGCGACGGTTATGCCGCCGTCGATATTGACCGCGGAGGGCGGCGCCGTGACGAGGGTGCCTCCCCCGGCCACGCCGAATGGGCTGACGGTTAGGTCGAAGCTGTTGGTGTCGAAGGAGCCGCCCGCCGGGATGGTCAGCGCCTGCATCATGAGGGCGTTGCCGGCGCTGCGGGCTCCGGCGACCTCGACGTGGCCCCAGGTCTCGGCGGGGATGGGCGGTCCGCCGCCCTCGAACACGATGACACCGTTGTCGGGGGTGAGCTGGGCGCCGCCGGTAATCCAGCTGGCGCCGTCCCGAAGGACCACCGTGCCGCTGCCCCCGAAGAACCCAAACCCGGTCGCGAACGTTATGTCGAGCGAGGTGCCGATCGTCAGCACGTGGTCGTCGACGTTCAGGTTGCCACCCACAGTGACGGCCACGATGGCCGCCCGCGTGTCTGCAACCAGGGTGTACGCGCTCTGCACGTTGAGGGTGGCGAAGCCCGGTGACGGCGCCCCCCGTAGGGCTGCAGGGCCGGCGAGCAGGTTCACGCCCCCGCCGTTGTGATCGAACGAATCCGCCACCACGAAGCTGCCGGTGACGTTGATGCTCGCGGAGGGAGCCAGAAAGGTGCCTACCATTACGTCGTTGTTGACCGTCGCGGGTGTGGCGACAGTGGCGTCGAACGCCCCTGCGCCGAGGATGTTGTCGACATTGAGGGAGCCAGCCCCAGCACGGACGACGTCGCCCGAACGCGTCACCCCGATGTCGCCGAGGACGAGCCCGGCGGGAATGGTGACATCGACGGGCGGGCCGGCGTCGAGCCGGGCGTGGTCGCCGGGGCAGTCGCCTGGCCACGCGCCACCGCTGCAGCTCCAGTTGGTCGGCTCCATCTAGTTCGTGGGGTCGACGCCACTACCGGTCCAGCCGCACGTGTCCTGCCCAATCGCAGCGATCGCAGTCCCGGCCAGCAACGCTGCCCAGATCGTGGTGGCAGGCGACCGCACTACGGAAACACCCAGCCGTGGACGCCACCCACGTCGTTGTTGCCGGCGTCCAGACTGTGGTCGGCGAAGATGGAATTCGATGTCACCTCGCTGTCCTTCGCCACGACGTACTCGACGAAGTTGGCGGTGGCCAGGTTGTCGATGGTCCAGCGCACTCCGGAGATCGTGCTCAGGAGGCTGATCCGGTCACCCTCGACGCCGACGAGGCCCAGTGTATCGATTACCTGCTGCGTCTCTCCGGCCTCGAAGACCAGCGTCTTGCCGGGCGTGTCGCTCAGTAGCCGGTACCAGGAGTTGAAGCCGTAGATTGCAGAGATACCGTCGGCGTCCTGGAACCAGACGCTGCCGTTGTTGTGGGTGAAGTTGGGCACATGCCAGTCGCCCCCGACGCCGGTGTCGATACCGGATGCCTCGTAGCTGCCGATGAGCATGTCGCCGCCCACGATGACCTGGGCCGCCCCGCGGCCTTCAGCACGCCGGACCCGGTGACGTTTCCGACGGAGCTGCCACCACTGCCGACGTGGTTGGCAGTGGTGATCTCGGCCGGTGCCGACGGGCCCGAGTCGTGGTCGTCGTCGAACGCCGCTACCCGATACCAGTAGGTGATGCCGGGAAGCGCGGAGACGTCGTCATAGAAGGTCTCATTAGCATCGGTGGTGGCCCGATCCGTGTACTTCGACTCGATATCCATGCGCCGTTCGATTCGGAACCCCGTCTCGCCCCGCGTTCCGGAGGTGGTGTCGATCCATCGGATCCGCACTCCGCTGCCGCTGAGCTGCTCGAGGACCACGCCGACCGGCGCATTCGGCGCGCTGCCGAGGAGCAAGGAGCAGCCGCTTATCAGCCCCGCCAGGGCTCCGCTCGCCGCCACTGCCGTCCTGACGCGAGCCCAGTCGCGCAGGGTTTGCGGCCCGTTCACTGATCCGCTGTAGAAAGATCTCGTACGGCACTACGCATCGCGTTTCCGATGGCATCTGTGTCGGCCAACAGCTCGTTGATGTCCGGACCGGCTGCTGGCGGATAGTCCGCCCACGCCTCTCTGAATACCACCATCTCAACATCGTCGATATTCAGGCCCGATAACAAAGCTTCTGCAGCGCGTGCCGCGCCCCAAAGGTCCGTGATTTCGCTGCTGTCCAGCATCAGCCATCTCGCCCCAGCGACACTCCACACTGCGTCGGCCAACTCGGCCGGAACGCGATCCGCGTCGGCCCCCAGCGCCACCGCCACCAGGGCGCGGCCATCGGAGATAACCAGCGCGCTCGTCACATCGGCAGCCTCGAGCAGCGAGGCCAGCAGCAGGCTCAGCTCCAGGTCGTCCCCCCACCGCTCGGCCAGCGTCTGCACCGGGTACCTGACGAAGTCGATGTTCGCGGTATCATGTAGCGCGTCGCCGAACGGGGTAAAGAAGTCGCGGGTGTGGGTGACGCCGGCCTCACTGAGCCCCGCCCATAGCGTCGCCACGGTGGCCAGCGGGCGGCCTCCAGCGACGCTACGGGCGGCCGCGGCAAAGCGGGACACCAGCGGCTGTTCCGGGGTTACGAATACGGCGGCGCGACGGGTGTCGGTCCAGCCCATCGACTCGTAGCCGTACAGCTGGCCGGCGACACTCAGGCTCTGCTCCTGCTGCTGCCCTCCCAGCGAGTAGGCGAGCTGAACGGTCAGCTCGATCCTGGTCGCGCGACTGACCGAGCCGACCGCCGCGGGCAGCGTCAGCGGAATCTCGAGCCGGGCGCCCGCTTCCAGGCGTCGCGGCACCTCGAGCTGCTGCTGTCGAACGGCCACTCCCGTTACCGTCACTCGCGCCCGGAGATCTTCCAGCGCCTGGTCGTTGGGGTTAGCGACGACCACTCGTCCGACCGGGCGGTCGCGGTAGCTGCGGTAGATAGCTGCAAACAGCGGGTCCAGCTGGCTGGATAGGACGTGCAGCGGCTGTGGCCCCGACGGTGCCCCTTCGGGCTGAGTGTCGTCGCCAGCGGGTGCGCTGCCGTCTGCGGCACTGCCGGCGCCTGCCTATTCGTCCGCAGCGGACCCGGGGTCGCTGGAGTCGTCCGGACCGGTGTCGCGGGTGGCCGCCGCTTCTGCCGGGGGTCTTGTTCGCCCAGCTTGATGAGCGCCAGCCGAGCAGGTCGCAACAGCGGCGCCACATGTACGCCGACCCCAATGGTGCCGACGAGACCCTCGTGCACGGCCCCCAGAGTCTGGTACTCGAGGGCCAGCTCTGCGGCGAGCCAGGACGTGATACGCCAGGTGAGTCCAAGGCCGCCACGCCATGCCAGGTCCCAGTCCCAATCTCCGGTGGCGGACTGCTGCTCCCACCACACTGCGCCGAAGCCGCCCGTTGCGTGTACCGCTAGCGATCCGATGTCGAGCACGGCGGCGGCGCCGACGGAGCTGGTCCACGCCTCCTGCGGAGCGGCGCTGCCCAGCGGTAGCGAGCGGAACCCAAGCCTGCCGCTGGCGGCCAGGTACGGGAACGCCGGATGGCGCCACCCGACGACCACTTCACCACCGTACGATGCCTCTGCGCCGGACAGCGTGAGACCGCCGACTGGGCGCAGCCATGCCGTTAGCTCGTCAATGGGTGGGCTATCAGCTGGCGGTTGCGCCCCGGCCGCAGCGGAGGCCAAAGCGCAGATGGCAGCGGCGACCGACGTTCGACAGCGGCGCCGCGCTCGACTGCAGCCGCTCACCGACAGGCCTGGCGTGGATCCTTCCTGCGACCGGGAAGGCCCGACACCCGGCGGGGCGGGCACCGGGGAGGGCGGGTATCTAGTTACAGCAGGCGCAGCCGGTGGGGTGACACGGGCCGCTGTCCACGTCGCAGGCAACTTCTTCGGCGGTACCCATGGACACCAGCGGCGCGCTGAAGACGCGTTGCAGCGGCGCCGACGGCGGCGTTTCGCCCAATGCCAGCCCCTGGTTGTCGCACAACTCCCCCCACGTGCTAAGGGTGTCGGACATCGGGTGGCTGGCCTCCACGGTCAGTCCGTTCGATTCACAGTAGTAGTCGTACGCGGGCATGTGTCCAGGAAGTATTGCCACACCCTTGCCGCCCCGCAACCCCCGACCTACGCTCAGTGGGTGGAGCTGATTTACCACGGCCATTCGTGCTGGGAGCTCGCTGCCGGTAGCCGCCTACTGTTCGATCCCTTTCTGGCGGATAACAGCCCGACTGCCGACGTCGGACCCGATCATTTCGACCGCCTGGACGCCATCGTCGTCACCCACGCGCACGGCGACCACGTCGCCGACGTCGAGGCTATCGCCAAGCGAACCGGCGCCATGGTGGTGGCCAATTTCGAGATAGCCGGCTACTTCGCGGAGCGGGGCTGCACCTCCCACGGCCTGCACGTCGGCGGCGGCCATGAATTCGAGTTCGGCGCGGTGAAGCTCACCATCGCCCACCACGGCTCGACCACGCCCGACGGCGTTACCCTCGGTCAGCCGTGTGGGGCGGTGGTCGCCGTCGAAGGCAAGCGGGTGTACCACGCCGGCGACACCGGGGTGTTCCTCGATATGCAGCTGATCGCCGAGCTCAACGGCCCGCTGGACGTGGCCCTGCTGCCGATCGGCGACAACTTCACCATGGGCATCGCCGACGCGGTAAAGGCGACGGAGTTGCTGGACGCCCGCATGCACCTACCGATGCACTTCGGCACCTTTCCGCTCATCGACGTCGATCCCCAGGAGTTCGTGCAGCGGGTCGAGGGCGCGGGCCGCTCGGCGCGTGCGCTGCGGCCGGGCGAGGGCTACACCATCCCGTGAGGTACCTCTGAGATACCTCGTGCGCGCCCGCCTGCGCGAGGAGCGTGCCCGGGATCTGCTGCAGGCAACTGAGCGGGGGACGCTGGGGCGGGGCTCGGTGGCCCACGGCGAGTACGCCCGCAACATGCGCGCGGCGCGGCGCATGGAGGATGGCAGCGTCCGCTGGGTCGAGGTGTGCTACTGCCCGACGCCCTTGGCGGAGGAGCGGGCGTACTGGGAACCCTACTTCCAGCTAGAGCGGGTGCAGGACGCGCATGGGCGCAGCAACTGCCGCGATGCCAGCGGCGAGGAACCCTGGGCGTGCTCGAGCTGCGACTGCACCGACAAGCTGGAGGATTCGCTCGCCAGGCGCGGCGAGCCGTTTCTCGAAGGCCTACGCGCCGCGCTGCCATGATCGAGCGGGTGTGTGCCCTCCTCGACGAGGCGGGAAATCCCTACGTGCTCGAAGCGAACACGAATACCGTCGTCTACTCTACGTTGCAATGACACGCGCCGAGGACCGGCTATACGTCTGTGGTTGGAAAGGTATACGCGACATCGATG
>CAJWOB010000004.1 GCA_913043885.1 uncultured Spirochaetaceae bacterium
CGTCGGACTTCACGACGATGTCGTGGGGCGAGTTGAGCCGCCCGCCGGCATGGTGATCGGCCAGGACGGTGACGGAGCCGTCGACCTCGGTACGCGTTACCCGCCGGGTACGGTGCTCGCAGGTGAGCAGCCGGCCCTGTAGGTCGCGGGTGTTGCCGTTGGAGTTGTTGGAGGGGGTGCGGAACACCGACAAGCCGGCGCCGTCGCTCCAGCGCATCATGCGGTTGTTGGGAATGTCGGAAAACAGGACGCAATCCAGGTCGGCGAAGTACACCGGCCCCTCGCCCCAGCGCAGCCCCGCGCCGAGGCGTTCGAGGAACGAGTTACCGGGGATGAGTTCGGCTCCGCGGGGATCGACCACTTCCCAGTCCGGTTTGCTCGCGGGGGATGGCCCGCCGGTGTGGTCGATCACGGGCTCGGATGATGCACCGGCAGGCGTCCGGCAGCAACCGACGATAGACTGAAGCGTGATGGCAACGAGCTCGATGATGGTGCTCGCCGCGGGCATGGGCTCCCGCTACGGCGGCCTCAAGCAGCTGGATCAGCTGGGGCCCGCGGGCGAGACGATAATGGACTACTCGGTGTTCGATGCCCGGCGCGCCGGTATCGACAAGATGGTGTTCGTGATCCGCCGCGAGTTCGAAGCCGAGTTTCGCGAGCGGGTCGCCGCTCGCTACGAACAAGCTATCGACGTCCACTACGCCTTCCAGGGCATCCCCGAGGAGCGAAGCAAGCCCTGGGGCACCGCGCACGCGCTGATCTCCGCGCGCGATCGCGTCGACGAGCCGCACCTGGTAATCAACGCCGACGACTTCTATGGAGCGCCGGCCTATAGGACCGGGGCCGCCCAACTCAGACAGATGACCGGCGACTCCGCTCAGGTGGGCATGGTGGGCTACCGCCTCGACAATACCCTCTCCGCGCATGGCGGCGTGTCCCGCGGTCTGTGCCAGGTCGAGGGGGGCCTGCTGCAGGGGATCGTCGAGACGCGCGGCCTCGAGCGCGATGGCGATGGCGATGGCGATGGTGACGGCGACGGCGAGCGGGTGCGCGACGAGGGATGCAACTCGCACCCTGCCGACACGGTGGTGTCGCTCAACTTCTGGCTGATGAATCCGCCGGTGCTGGCCGAGATGGCCAATCGCTTCGAGCGCTTCGCCGCAGCCAACGCCGGTCCCAGCACCGCCGAGTTCGAGATGCCGACCGTGGTGGACGAGCTGCGCCGCGATGGGGTGTGCGGAGTGCAGGTGCACACCACCGATGCCCGTTGGGCGGGCGTCACCTATCGCGAGGACGCCGCGCTGGTATCGGCGCAGCTAGCTGCCTACGCCGACGTCGGCGAATACCCCAATCCTCTTTGGCCCGCGAGCTGAACCGCGGCGGACCGGAAGCCCAAGCAGCGCCGGCTGCGGTGGGGGCTGCTACCGCGGCGCCCCACGCCTTCGAGCTGGCGGGCGAGTTCGCGGCACTCGAGCCGTTCGTGAGGGGACACATCAACGACTCCTTCCGGGTGCGCTGCGCACCCGGCGGGGCGAGCACCGGCGCGACGAACGCAGCAGCCGGCCCCGGCTATCTGCTGCAGCGCATCAACCCGACGGTGTTTCCCGACCCCAGTCTGGTGATGGAGAACGTGGCGCGAGTATGCCACCATCTGGCGACACGGGTGCGCCGCGACCACCCCGGCTCGTGGCGACGGCGGGTGCTGCAGCTGGTGCCGAGTCGCGATGGCCCGCTCTGGCACGTCGACCCCGGCGGCAGCTACTGGCGCTGCTACCAGTTCATCGAAGGCACCGAGGTGCGGGCAGTCGTGTCGTCGCCGCCCGAGGCGCGGCGCGCTGGCGCCGCGTTCGCACAATTCGCGCACCAGATGGCGGATCTACCCGGCGGTCGACTGCACGAGATCATCCCCAGCTTCCACGACACGCGCCAGCGATTCGACGCGCTGCTAGCTGCCGCCGAGGCCGCACCGGCGGAGCGCCGACGCGCCGCCGACGCCGAGCTGGCCTTCTACCGAGAGCGGGAGGAGCACGTCGATCGGCTACGAGATGCCCACGCGGCCGGCGGCCTCCCGGAGCGGGTTACCCACAACGACACCAAGGTGGACAACCTGCTCCTCGACCGCGACAGCGGTGAGGCGCTGTGCGTCACCGACCTGGACACCACGATGCCCGGGCTGCTGGCCTACGATTACGGTGACCTCGTCCGCACCGTCACCAGCCCGGTGCCGGAGGACCACCCGCGACCGGAAGAGGTGGCGCTGCAGTTGCCGATGTTCGACGCGGTTACCGAGGGCTACCTGTCCGCCGCTGCGGGCATGATGAGCGACCCCGAGCGACGGTCACTGGCGTGGGGGGCCAGGCTGATACCAATGGAGGTCGGGATCCGCTTCCTCGCCGACTACCTCGCCGGCGATGTCTACTTCCGCACCGCCTATCCGGAGCACAACCTGGTGCGGGCCCGCACGCAGGTGGCGCTACTCGCGTCGATCGAATCCAACCTGGCGCACGTGGAAGGGGCGCTACGCTAGCGACCCAGAATGGCGCTAGTCGCCGCCCAACTCCTCGATCACCGAGTCGGTATCCGCTCCGTGCGGGCGGCCGGCGAAACGCACCTCGCCCGGAGTACGTGACAGCTTCGGCGCAATGCCCTGCATCGGCACACCGTCTACCTCGACGATGGCGTCGCGAGCGGCCAGGTGCGAATCGGCCATCACCTCCGCCATGGTGTAGATAGGGGCGATGGCGGCGTCGGCTTCCTGGAACGAGCGGAGCACCTCATCGCTGTCGCGCTCGCCGATCCAGCCGCTGACAATTCGCTCCAGCTCGTCGCGGTGGTCGAAACGCTGCTTGAACGACGCAAATCGCGGGTCCCCGGCGGCGCCCACCAGCTTCAGCACGCGGCCGGCGACACTGTCGCTGCTGGTGGAGATCGCCACCCACACGTCGTCTGCGCAGCGGTAGGTGCCGCGCGGCACGGTGTAGGGGATGCCGGAGCCGAGGCGCGGCTGCAGGTATCCCAGGCGAGCGTACGCCGACGGCAGCGGGCCCATCAGCTGCAGCATGCTCTCCAGCAGCGACAGGTCGATAACCTGCCCCTCGCCGGTCTGCTCCGCGTGCCTCAGCGCCACCATGACGGCAAATGCGCCCATGATGGCGGTGACGTCGTCGGTGAGGGCCACCGGCGGCAGCAGCGGCCCCCCTTCAGGCGTTCCGCTGAGGTCCGCCCAGCCGCTCATCGCCTCCGCCAACGTGGCGAAGCCGGGGCGCATGGCGTAGGGACCGGTCTGGCCGAAGCCGGTAATGCGCAGGATCACCAGCGCCGGGTTGCGCTGCAGCAGCACGTCCGGACCCAGCCCGAGTGCCTCCAGCTTGGTGGGCCGCATGTTCTCGACCAGCACCTGGGACCGCTCGACCAGACGCAGCAGAAGCTCGCGCCGATCGGCTTGCTTCAGGTCGAGCACCACGCTGCGCTTGCCACGACCTATCAGCTTCCAGAACAGCGAGTCGGGGTCGCCCTCCTCGGTCCAACCGATCCTTCGTGCCGGGTCGCCACTGGGCGGCTCCACCTTGATGACGTCGGCACCGAAGTCCGCCAGGTGGCGGGCCGCACCTGGCCCGGCAAAGACCGATGCCATGTCGATGACACGCACATCGGCCAGGGGCGTGGGCATCGGCGACTATCCCTCCACGGTGAGGATGGCGGTACCGGTAACCACGTCGGCGTCCACCTCCACCAGCAGCTCCACCACCGTGCCGCTGACCGGTGATGGCACCTCGACCACCGCCTTGTCGGCATCCACCTCCATCAGAGGGTCGCCCTCTGCGATGGTGTCGCCCGCCGCCACCTTCCACGCCACCACCGTTACTTCGTCGACGGTGTCGCTTACCCGCGGCATCTTGACGCTCGCCTTCATCCGGCGTCGCCAGCGACGATGTGCTCGAACATAGCCTTCAGGCGCGGCTCGGGGCTGGCCAACGCCTCCTGGGCAGCCGCCTCGACCGCCTCCCCCACCTGCGCCTCGATGGCGCCGCGCTCGTCGGCAGCGATAACCCCCTCCTCCACCAATCGTGCCTCGAGGATGGCGAGTGGGTCGCGCTGCTGCCACTGCTCCAGCTCACCGTCGGGGCGATAGGTGGCGGCATCGGAGCGCGAGTGGCCGCGGTAGCGGTAGGTCTTCATCTCCAGCAGCGTTGGGCCATCGCCGGCCCGGGCGCGCGCCAGCGCCTCGGCGGTCGCTGCAGCGACCGTGTCCACGTCCTGACCGTCGACCACCACGCCCGGCATCGAGTAGCTGGCCGCGCGCGACGCGATGTCGTCCACCGCGGTGGTCAGGTTCTGCCTGCTGTACTCGCCATACAGGTTGTTCTCGCAGACGAACACCACCGGCAGCTGCTTGATCGCTGCCAGGTTGAGCCCCTCGTGGAACGCACCGATGTTAGCGGCGCCGTCGCCAAAGATAGCGATAGCGGCGTCGTCGGTGCCGCGTACGTGGGCGGTCAGCGCCGCGCCGGCGGCGGTGGGGATGCCCGAGCCGACGATGGCGGAGGTGGGATAGAGGCCCACCGACATGTCGGAGAGGTGCATCGATCCGCCGTTGCCGCCCGCACAGCCGACCACGCGGCCGAGGATCTCCCCCATCACCGCCACCGGGGTGACCCCGAGGGCCAGAGCGATGCCGTGGCCGCGGTAGGTGGCGACCACCAGGTCGCTGGGCCGCGCTTCCCGGGCGATGCCCAACGACACCGCCTCCTGGCCGATACACAGATGGGTGCTGCCGCGCACCAGGCCGTCGTTGAACAGCTCCTGGATCCGCTCCTCGGTGGCGCGGATCTCGATGCCCCGCACCAGTAGCTCGCGGCGCTCGGCATGCAGCGTCTGGCGGCGCTCGACCGCGGAGGGCGCGCTCATGCCAGCACCTCCGTCTGCCACCAGGGCGCCACCGCGGCGTCGGTGGTCACCAGCTGCGCTACCTGATCCGCCACCAGCTGGACGGTGGGGAGATAACGCTCCTCCAGCGCCCCGGCGAACGGGATGGGGACGTCGGGACTGGTGATCCGCAGCGAAGGCGCCTTCAACTGACCATGCAGCTGCGCAGCCACATGGGCCACCACCTCCGCGCCCCAGCCTCCGCTGTAGGGGCCCTCCTCTACGGTGACCAGACGCCCGGTACGGCTCACCGACTCGAGTACCAGCTCGGAGTCCCACGGCACCAGCGTGCGCAGGTCGATCACCTCCATCGAGGGGCCGGCGTCGGCAGCCTTGCGGGCGATGCCGACGGTCAGACCGCTGCCCACCACCGTGACGTCGCTACCACCCTCGACCACCGCGCCGCGGCCGATCTCCATGATCCCGGCCTCGCCAACCTCCACCGCGCCGCGGTCGCCATACATCGCCTTGTGCTCCAGGAATACCACCGGGTCGTCGTCCCGAATCGCCGCCCGCAACAGGCCATACATCGAAGCGCTGTCGGCGGGGATGCACACCTTGATACCGGGGGTGCCTCGGAACCACCCATCCAGGATCTGGGAGTGCTGACAGCCGAAACCGAGCCCCGCGCCGACGGTCGCCCGCACCACCATCGGACAGCCCACCTGGCCGCGCGACAGATAGCGCACCTTGGCCGCCTCGGTAATCAGCTGATCGAACGCCACGCCGATGAACTCGATGAACATGATCTCGACCACCGGACGCAGGCCGGTGCCGGCGGCGCCGACAGCCGCGCCGAGGAAGCCCGCCTCCGAGATCGGGGTGTCTATCACGCGACGCTCGCCGTACTTGTCGAGCAGGCCGTCGGTAACCTTGAACGGACCACCGGCTACCGCGACGTCCTCGCCGAGCACCACCACGTCGCCGTCGGCCGCCATCTCGTCGTCCAGGGCGCGGCGCGCCGCTTCTCTCATTCGCAGTCGCTCTCCCATCTCTGTCCTCTCTTGTACTAGCGCTCGGCGAGCACGGTGAGTGCCAGATCGCCGATGGAGCTCTCTATCTCGTCGCCCGTTGACGGGCCCCCGGCCGTGCGCAGTGCCGGCGTCGCCGAAGTCGGGACATCAACCTGCGGAGCGTGGCGGGTTCGATCGGGCTGCGGTACCAGCGAATGCGCATGGAGCGCCGCACCAGCTCCAGTGCCGGACGCGCTACCTCGCCCGTCGCGCCCACTGTATCGTGCGCACCTGAGCAGCTGCCATGGGCACCGACGAAACCCCCACGCGCCGCCGCGGTGCCATCTCCCGGGTCGCCACACTGTGGGCGTCCCGTGACCTACGCTGGCTGCTGGGCGTGTCGTTCCTGGACGCAGCCGCCAGTGTCCCCCGCCTGCTCGCCCAGGGCTGGCTGGTCCTGGAGCTCACCTCCTCCCCGTTCTCGGTAGGGCTGGTTGCCGCCTCCGAGGGCATAGCCATGCTGCTGGCTGGCGGTGCCGGCGGGGTGGTCGCTGCCCGCATCGACCGCCGACTCGGGGTCGCGGTGGGCCAGCTCGGCTTCGCCGCCACCGCCGCGGTAACGGCCATCTTCCTCGCCGGCGACGCGATCACCCTGGCGCTGCTGGTGCTGCTCGGCGTCATCAACGGGGCGCTGCGCACGGTCAAGATGCCCTCGCTCATCACTCTGATGAGCGCCGCATCCGGGCGCGCGCGCATGGTCGGCTCGCTGGGCGCCCGCAACCTGGCATTCGGCATCGGCAAGCTGATTGGGTCGTTGATCATAGGGACGATGCTCGAGGGCGGCGCGTATGTCGCCGCCTACCTCTTGCTGGCCGCCATCCCGCTGGCATCGACGGCGTGCATGCTGTTCGTCCGCGTTGGCGGTCGTCACCGCAAGTCGGCGACTGCTGGTACCGGCAGCCGCCGCCCCAGCGCCAGTACGAGCGAAAGCACAAGTGCGAGCGACAGCATCAGGCGCCGGTTCCAGGAGCTCGCCACCGCCGCCGCGTTCGGCGCCCGCACACCTCGGGTGCGCACGCTGCTGGCGCTGAGCGCGCTGATGGAGATGTTCATCTTCTCGCTGGCGGCGACCCTGCCCATCGTCGCCCGCGAGGTCCTCGCCGTGGGGGCGGTAGAGCTGGGCTGGCTATCGGCGGCGACCAGTGCCGGCGCCCTGGTCGCGAGCACCCTCCTGACCACTGCCGGCGACTGGTCCCGCCTCGGCACTGCGATCGTGGCCAGTTGCGCGCTGTGCGGGGTGGCGCTACTCGGGCTTGGCGCTTCCTCGGTGCTGGCTATCTCGCTGGGGTTGGCCACCCTGCTCGGCGCAGTGATGACCGCCTACGACACGCTGATATTCACGCTGGCGCAGCGGGTCGTGCCCACGGCCCTGCGCGAGCGCCAGATGGGTCTGCTGATGCAGACCTTCGGGCTCGGGCCGTTGGGAGCCCTGCTGACGGGCTTCCTATCCTCGACCGTTAGTGCGCCGCTGGCATTGATGGGAGGCGGTGCCGTCCTGCTGCTGTTCGTGGCGGGTCTGGCCATGCCCCGCCGCCGGCTGTGGGATCGACCGACGAGCTACTGAGAGCGGTCCACCTCGAAGAAGAAGTCGTGGGTGGACTGGACATACCGTTGCTGCTCCTCGCCGAAAGCGCCGGCACGGCGGGAGGTCAGATGTCCCAGACACGCACCGAGCAGGTCGGTGCTAGCCTCGGCAGCGCGCGTTGGCATGGTGAAGCCACCGCCCACGTAGAGGCGAACGGGTACCGCGACCTCTTCGGTCAACCTGGCGACGAACTGCATGCTGGTGATGCTGGCGGCCCCTACCACCTCACTGGCGCTCAGGCGGCAGCGGAACAGCAGATTGGAGGGGGCGCCCCTCTCGTCGTGCTGAGCGGCAGCCACGAAGCTGCCGTCGTTCAGGAACAGCACACGGACCGCAAAGCGCTCGCCCACGACCGGCCGCATGGCGAAGGGCACGCCGTCCACCTCGGCGCGGCCGATGACGGCGCCGAAGCTGCCATCCAGCGCGCGCTCGGCCTCGGTTCGCCATTCGCTCACCGCGTCGCGGAACTCCTGCTCCGAGGGCGTCTCCGGCTGGGCCTGCAGCCGCTCGACCACCTGCTGTAGCTGGCCGGCTGCCGCGATGGCGGCCTCGGGGGTAACCAGCATGGCGATCGGGCCCTCGTCGGCCCCCCGCCCGCAGGCGGCGAGCGCCAGTGCGGCGGCGACCGACGCCGCTACCGCGGCCGTGCAACGCTGCATGCGCTGGGGGGTACGCCAGCGTTGCCCGACGGACCACTCGGACACCCTGGCCACTCTACTGGGGGACCGGTGGGCCGGCGTCGCCGGCGGTATCATGGCTCATGAGCCGGGGCGCTTCCGACACCGGACCTGTCGAGCTGCTGCGACTCCAGGTGGAGACTCTCCATCTCCTCGACGATGCCGGGCGACTCGTAGCCAAGAATGACGGGCTCCGCAGCGAGGCGCCCCTGTTCTTTCTTGGCAGGACTGAGGTCGGCAATATCTGGAGGTTTCACGCCCGCCTACCGCACGCGACGGTCTCCGGGTTGGAGCGAATATGCGCCGAGGTACCGCCCGCTTCCCCCGTTGCGAGTCGGCTTCCAGCTCACCACGACGACTATCTGCGAATCGTGGCACCGGACGCGACTTCGGTTGGCTATCAGGCCGGCCCGGCGTACGTCCTCGACGGTAGGGCCGTCGGACAGCGGAAGTCCCGCGGATGCGTACCGATTGCAGTGGCGAGTTCGACGCTCCTGAGGCAAGAAATGGGAGAGTGGCTCGAGGACATCGAGGAATGTCAGCCCTTCATCGCGTCCGTGGCGGACGGTCACGCTGTGGCCGTCTGCGCCAGTGTGCGCATCACCGATGGGGGCCACGAGGCCGGGGTCGACACGGCTCCGGCCTACCGACGGCAGGGTCACGCAACTCGGGCGGCTGCGGCCTGGGCGACGGCAGTAGAAGCCCTGGGTGCAGTACCGTTCTACAGCACATCGTGGGACAACGAGGCGTCGATGCGAGTTGCCCGCCGGCTCGGGGCGCAGATGTTTAGGAGCGACTACCACGTCACCACGGGTCCACCCTCCTATCCGCATAGCGTGCGGCCAGCGGGCCAGTGATCGTCAGCCGCTGTCCGTACGCTATGCGGATAGTGGCCACTGTCGCCGCTGTCCCCGCGACTGCAGCCGGCGGCCCACGCCTGCACCGAGCTTGACCGCGGGTTCCAATTCAGGCGAGACTCCGCTCCTCAATCACATGCAAGTCGCAGCGACCGTTCGCTTTACTTACCGCTTTTACTTCTACGGGGGGAAACCACCCGCGTAGCGGCCGCGCGCGCACGGGACTGAGACCAAGACGCGGCCACTGGCCGCGTTTTTTTTTGCCCAAGCACTGAGGACGGAGATGACAGACAAGGCACCCTGGATAACCCATCGACCCGAGCTTCGGGTCCTCGACTGCACCGTGCGCGACGGTGGCCTGATGAACGACCACCAGTTCAGTGTGGAGTTCGTCACGGCCGTCTATCAGGCGTGCCTGGCGTCTGGCATCGACTACATGGAGGTGGGCTACAAGAACTCGCACGAGCTGTTCCCCGACGACGCGTTCGGTCTCTGGCGCCACAGCGACGAGGAGTCGATCCGGAAGGCGGTGGGCGACCACGACTCGGCGGCCACCGGCCTCAAGCTCTCGGTGATGGCAGACGCGGGCAAGAGCGACTGGGCCAAGCAGATTGGCCCTGCCGCCGAGAGCGTGGTGGACATGGTGCGCGTGACCTTCTACGGGCACCAGGTACCCGAAGCGGTAGAGATGATCCACCACGCCCACGACATGGGCTACGAGACCAGCGCCAACCTGATGGCGGTGACGGTGGTGTCGGATACCGAGATCGATGCGATGCTCGAGGCGATCGCCGGCACGCCCGTGGGCACAATGGTGATCGTCGACAGCTACGGCCACCTGTACCGCGAGCAGCTCTCGCTGCTGTACGAGCGCTACAGCGCCGGCCTCGCCGACACCGACATCGAGATCGGCATCCACGCCCATAACAATCTGCAGCTCGGTTTCGCCAACACGATCGAGGCGATCGTCCTCGGCGCGACGCGGGCGGATGCCACCATCGGCGGCCTGGGGCGCGGTGCCGGCAACTGCCCGATGGAGCTGCTGCTCGGCTTTCTACGCAATCCCAAGTTCGACCAGCGGCCGATGATCTCGGCCCTGCAGCATCACATCGAGCCGATGCGCAGTCAGATCAACTGGGGGCCGAGCATCCCCTACCACATCACCGGACAGATGAACCGGCACCCACGTGCGGCGATAGAGTGGTTGGACGGCGAGAGTGCGGCGGACTGGGTGTCGTTCTACGACAAGGAATTCGGCGATGCTTAGGCTCGGCCGTGCCGAGCCTAAGTCCGATTCGATTGCGGACCAGTGGTTTGGCGATGCGTAGGCTCGGTATGAACCTACGCATCGCTTCGATTGCGGAACGGCGGCGTGGTGACGAGTAGCCGCTTGCGGGAACCCGATGCAAGCGCCTGACTTCCTCCGCAGCTTTCTGACCTTTACCTCCGACCACAAGCAGAAAGCGTCGAAGACGACCTCTCACGAGGCTCCCTACACGTTCAACTCAGCTCGCATCTCGCTGGAGGCGGTGTGCACCGTCGACGACACCCGCTACGTGCTTGGGGCTTCGTGCAAGACCGAGATCGTCGGCCCCGATCGCGACCTATGGCTCGACCCGAACGCGGACTTCTGCATCGCCGCGTCGAGTGATGAATTCCTCATCATGAAGAGCTGGATTACCAACCAGGTGGAGGTGATGCTCCATCCGCCGAGCCTCGGGCGGCAACCAGAGCGCCAGGCAGCGAAGATCGACGAGACCTTCACCGACTTCGTCATTCACGTCGTGGAGGCGGAAGCGGAGGAGCTTGCCGACGCCACGCAGATCATCGAGGCCAGCTACGCCCACCGCCCGTTGGTGGCGCGGATTGAGTACGATGACCAAGGACGGCATGTCATCATCGACCATCCCGTCAAGACCATGAACGTGAACCCCAGAGACAACGTCTATCAAACCGACACCGGTCCCATCATCGTTCCGAACTTCGATCGCGATCCCGAACGCGGACTCGAGGTCGGCCGATTCGAGCTGGCCTTCGAGGCTTTCAACCGTCCCGAGTGGGTGGAAGTGCTGATCCGACGACCGACGCCAGTGGAGCCCGGGTCGGCGATCACTGCCGACCACTACGCGGTGCCGCGCCGCATCGACGGCGTGCGCAACCGCGTGCTGGCACTGACATGAGCAGCGCCACGACGTTCCGCGCCGCCGAGCGCATCGGCACCCTCGGCACCGAGACTGCCTTCGCCGTATCCGCCGACGCCGCCGCATGGAAGGCGCAGGGCAACGAGGTGTACCCGTTCCACCTCGGCGACATGAACATCCGCACGCCGCTGAACATTATCGAGCGGGCGCACGAGGCCATGGTCGACGGCAAGACCGGCTACACCCCCGCCGCCGGCATACCCGAGCTACGTGAGGCGTTGGCGGCTAGCCTCAGCACCGAGCGCGGCGTCAGCTACTCGCCGGAGCAGGTGTCGGTGCAGCCCGGCGGCAAGCCGGTTATCGGCAAGTTCCTGATGGCGGTGATGGAGCCGGGGGACGAGGTGCTCTACCCCAACCCCGGCTACCCGATCTACGAGTCGCAGGTCGATTACCTCGGCGGCGTCGGCCGGCCGTACACCTACTACGTCGAGGGCAATCGCTTTCGCATCGACCGCGAGTCGGTGCAGTCGGCGCTCAGCCGCGCGACTCGAGTGCTCATCTTCAACGCACAGCACAACCCAACCGGCGCCGACGCCGATGCCGACGACATCGAGTGGCTGGCGGCGCTCGCCAACGAACGCGACCTGTGGGTGCTGTCGGACGATCCCTACCACGACATCCGCTACGACGGTGCTGCCAGCCAGACCATGGTCGGACTGGCCGGCATCGCCGAGCGGTGCGTCATCGGCTACACCTTCTCCAAGAAGTACGCGATGACCGGATGGCGCCTCGGCGCCGCCGTCGGACCCCGCGAGGTGGTCGATGTCATTACCAAGCTCAACACCAACGACGAATCTTGTACCAATCACTTCGTGCAGCTGGCGGGGGTGGAGGCACTTACCGGCGACCAGAGTGGTGCGCAGGAGATCGTGCACACACTGGGCGAGCGGCGCAATGCGGTGGTGAGCGGTTTGTGCGCCATCGACGGGGTAGTGGTCCCGGACACCGCCGCTACCTTCTATCTGTTCGTGGACGTTACCGGCGTCTACCGTCGCATGGGCGGCGGCGACCAGCAGCAGTTTCGGATCGACACCATGCAGAAGACCGGCGTCTCGTTCTGCTCGCGTACCCATTTCGGTCGCGATCTCCCGGGCGAAGATCGCGCGTGGATCCGCTTTGCCTACTCAGGTATCGACGTAGAGGTCGCCAATCGCGGCCTGGCCGAGCTCAAGGAGTACTGGGAGTCATGAGCGAGCTGGTCGGAACCATCGAAGATCGCGCGGCCGCAGTCGAGGCGTTCGACCGCGACGGCTACGTCGTCTTGCGGTCGTTCATGACGCAGGAGCAGATCGACCAGATCAACCAGCGCATCGACTCGCTGATCGAACGCGCTGCCGAGTTGGAGGGCCTCGGCGCCTTCTACGAGCGTGCAGGTGATCGCAGCAGCATCATGCGGCTGCAGCACATGGAGCAGTTCGATGACGTGCTGGCCGGCCTGTACCAGGGCGAGCAGCTACGCGCGCTCGCAGGTGCCATGCTGGCAACGCCGTCACACCCCACCTCACTCCAGTGGTTCGGCAAACCGCCTCGCATCGGCGGCCCGACGCCTCCGCACCAGGACGGCTTCTACTTCCAGCTGCAGCCGAGTGAGGCGCTTACCTTCTGGCTATCGCTGGACCGTGCCGACCAGGGCAACGGCTGCGTCCGCTACGTTCCCGGCAGCCACAAGGGCGGCTTTCGACCCCACGCGATATCGGAGGTGATCGGCTTCTCCCGCGGTATCACCGACTACGGCGATGCCGACTACGCCGCCGAGCGGGCGATCGAAACTGAGCCGGGCGACATGATCGTCCACCACTGCGACATCATTCACCGCGCCGACGCCAACGAGAGCGATCGGTCGCGACCGGCGTTGGGCATGGTGTTCTATGCCGACCGTGCGCAGAAGGTGGAGACCGCGGAACACGCCGAGGTAAACGAGCAGGCCGAGCAGGCTATGGCCCGGTGGAAGGCCGAGGGCCGGACCTAGTCGCGGAACACCAGGACGAACCGCGCCACCTCGCTGGCGTGGATGAAGTCGTCCAGGTCCCAATCTGAGACCACCACTATCGCCACCGCAGGGATGCGGCTGTCCTCGATCGGCATCGCTGCGCCACCTGCCCACAGCGATTCGATCGACCAGCTGAGCTCCAGCATGCCGTCTCCGCGCCGGTCGACCGCCGGTGCGCGCTGCGCGTCGGGGTCCTTCGGATCGTGAAAGATGTAGTGGTGGCCTCCAGTGCCGATTAGCAGGTGGTCGTAGCCCGCCGGCCCCGCTGCCATGCCGGTGCCTGGCCCCAGGAAGGGCGATTCGAGCAGGTCGGCGCCTGGCGCAGCGTCGAAGATCTGCAAGTGATCGGCAGCGGCGACGCGCACCGCATGGAACTCCCTGTCGGCAGCGTTGTAAGCGAACGTGCGCAAGCGCAGCTCGAACGGCGCTCGGCGCAGCTCGACGATGCTCTGATCGAGGACCGGCTGCGGCGCTCCTTTGCCCTGCGCCACCAGGACGACGTGGTCCTCTCCGGGGCTGAACTCCGCGTGGGCGGCACCCGCTAGCGCAAGAGCGGCGAGGGCAGCGGCACGCCGAGAGTAGATCACCCCTCCACGATCCCCAGCTCCGCCCCCACCCGCTTGAAGGCATCGATGGCGCGGTCCAGGTGGCCACGCTCGTGGGCGGCCGAGATCTGCACCCGGATGCGCGCCTGCCCTTCCGGCACCACTGGGTAGACGAAACCGATCACGTAGATCCCCTCGTCCAGCATCTTGGCCGCCATCTCGTGCGCCAGCTTGGCGTCGTAGAGCATGATCGGGACGATCGGGTGCACGCCGGGGCGGATATCGAAGCCGGCGGCGGTCATCTGTTCGCGGAAGTAGGCGGTGTTGGCGGCCAGTGTGTCGCGCAGCTCGGTGGTCTGATCGAGGATGTCCAGCACGGCCAGGCCGGAGGCAACCAACGCCGGCGGGAGCGAGTTGGAGAATAGGTAGGGACGCGAGCGCTGGCGTAGCAGCTCGACGATACGGCCGCGGGCCGCGGTGAGTCCGCCCGAGGCGCCACCGAGCGCCTTGCCCAGCGTGCTGGTGATGACGTCGATTTCGCCCAGCACCCCGCAGTGCTCGATGGAGCCGCGACCGGTGGCGCCGATGAAGCCGGTGGCATGCGAGTCGTCGACCATCACCAGCGCGTCGTGGGCCCGAGCGAGGGCCACGATCTCGTCGAGGGGGGCGATGTCCCCGTCCATGGAGAACACCCCGTCGGTAGCGATCAGACGCAGCCGCGCGCTGGCGGCCTCCTTCAGCTTCGCCTCCAGATCGCCCATGTCGAGGTGGTCGTAGCGGTAGCGCTGCGCCTTGCACAGGCGGATGCCGTCGATTATCGAGGCGTGGTTCAGCGCGTCGCTGAGCACCGCGTCCTCGGGCCCGAGCAGGGTCTCGAACAGGCCGCCGTTGGCGTCGAAGCAGGAGGTGTAGAGGATGGCGTCGTCGGTCTGCAGGAAGGCGGCGATGCGGCGCTCGAGGTCGGTGTGCAGGTCCTGGGTGCCGCAGATGAAGCGGACGGACGACAGGCCGAAGCCGTGAGTGCGCATCGCCTCGGTGGCGGCGTCGATGACCCGCTGGTCGGCTGACAGCCCCAGGTAGTTGTTGGCGCAGAAATTGAGCACCTCGTGGCCGGCGCTGCCGTCGGGGCCGCGAACGTGGATGCTCACCCCCTGCGGCGAGTCGATCACCCGCTCCCGCTTGTAAAGGCCGGCGCCCTCGATCTCGGCGATGGTGGGTTCCAGAATCTCGTTGATGGTTGCCATGGTTGCTCCTCGCTCCTCGCGGCTGGCCTAGTCGGCGATGTCCAGCACGATCTTGCCGCACTGACCCTCGCGCATCGCGGCGAACGCCTGCTCATAGTCGCCGAGCGGTAGCTGGTGCGTCAGCACCGGCGTGACGTCGAGGCCGCTGCGCAGCATCTGCGTCAGCTTGTACCAGGTCTCGTACATCTCGCGCCCGTAGATCCCCTTCAGCCGCAGGCTCTTGAGTATCACCTGATTCCAGTCGATGGTGGTCGACTTGGGCAGAAAGCCGAGGAGCGCAATCATGCCGCCGTTGTACATGGTGTCGATCATGGTGGGCAGCGCGTCGGCGTTGCCGGACACCTCGATGCCTCGGTCGAAGCCGTTGGACATCTTCAGCTTGGCCATGGCGTCCTCCACCGTCTCGCGCTGCACGTTCACGGTCAGCGACGCCCCGGCCTTGGCCGCCAGCTCCAGGCGATAGTCGACCACGTCGGTAACCACCACGTGGCGAGCGCCCACGAAGCGACAGATCGCGGCGACCATTACGCCGATCGGTCCGGCGCCGGTGATCAGCACATCCTCCCCCACCATGTCGAAGCTGAGCGCGCAGTGGGCGGCGTTGCCCAATGGGTCGTAGAAGGCGGCGATCTGGGTGGGGATGTCGGGGTGGAGCGCCCACAGGTTGGACTCCGGCATCACCACGTAGTCGGCGAAGGCGCCGTCGCGCTGCACTCCCAGGCCGCGGGTGTTGGAGCACAGATGCAGGCGCCCCGCGCGGCAGTGCCGGCAGGCGCCGCACACGATGTGGCCCTCGCCGGTAACCCGGTCGCCGACATGCACCCGCGAGGCACCGGGCCCCAGCTCCACTACCTCGCCGACGAACTCGTGGCCGAGGGTGAGGGGCGGGGCGATGATGCCCTGCGCCCACTCGTCCCACTCGTAGATGTGGAGGTCGGTGCCGCACACGGCGGCCTTCTGCACGCGAATGAGGGCTTCGCCGGCACCGGGCTGCACCTCAGCCACGTCAGTGAGGGTAAGGCCGGAAGCCGGTTCCGGTTTGACGAGACTGCGCAAAGTGACCGGATTGTACCGCGTGCGATGAGGAGCGGCGATGCAAACGGCCGCCCGGGTAACCCGTGGCAAGAGCCCACCGGTCCCCTCCGCGGGTTAGCTCGGCGGTGGCGGGCAGATCCTCGCGTTGCCAAACCGTCCTTGAAGTCGACGATGAGTGACGGGCTTCTGCTGCGCTGGCATCTGCACAGTCCCTTCGGTGTCCGGTGGTTCTGGAGCCGGCCTATGCGCGTGCGGCTGCCAGCTGTCGACCTTGTGTCAGCGGCGTGGCGCCAAGAGACTCGCCCCGGCCTCCCTCAGCCATGTGTGAGTCTCCTTCAGGATGACGTCGAGCGGGACCTCTTTGTAAGCTAGCTCACGCTTCGCCCTTTCCGACATGCGAGAAGCCGCCACGGACCCGACACTCGCCACCAGGGATCGGAGAATCGACGACACTCCCTCACCCCGATTCGGCCAGCTGGGCCAGCGCACGCGCGGCCGCGAACAGCTGCGGTACGTGCGGGGTCAGCGACTCGATCACCTCGCCGAGGGGGTCGTCCTCCACCGCCGCATTCTGCCGAGTTGACACACCCGCGTCGCGGAGCAACAGTCGACCGATGGCACCATCGGCGACCCCGACGGCAACGGCCAACGGATCCGGGACCAAGACGCAGAGCAAGGTAGACCGATTCGGCTGGAACGAAGCGGCGGTAGATCAGTGGCTGAAAGCCAAGATCGTGCCGCGGCTACCGGAGCGAATCTTCGACGCCCACATGCACATCTATCGCGCCGCCGACTTCGGTGAGGCAGTGCCGGAGTACATGACCTACGACCCGTTCGCGGACCTCAGCCACTGGCGTGGCCACCTCGGGCGGATGGTTGGTGGCGAGGAACGCCTGTCTGGCGCCCTGGTGCTGCCGTTTCCCACGGTCCACCACGACACGCATGACATCAACAAGTGGGTGACCGAGAGGACCGCCGACGCCGCGGGCACCTCGACCCCGGTGAGCACCGCGATCCTGGTAGATCCACTGCAGAGTCCTGAGTCCTACGAGTACATGTACGACGTGCCGCAAGTGGGGGGATTCAAGGTCTACCACATCTACGAGCGCTCCGCGGACACCGGCCAGGCCAAGGCAGCGGACTTCACCCCGGAGTGGATCTGGGAACAAGCCCATGACCGCGGATTCTTCATCATGCTGCACATGGTGCGGCCGCGGTCGCTCACCGATCCGGGCAACCAGACCTACATCCGCGAGCACTGCGAGCGCTATCCGAACGCCAAGCTGGTCCTCGCCCACGCCGCGCGCGGCTTCCATGGCCCGGATACCACCGAGGGCATCGAGTCACTCAAGGGGCTCCAGAACGTCTGGTTCGACACCTCCGCCATCTGCGAGGCCGAAGCCTTCATCGCCATCATCCGCGAGTTCGGCTTCCGCCGACTGATGTATGGATCGGACTTTCCGGTCTCCGCGCTGCGCGGGCGGGCGGTGACCATGGGCGATGGCTTTGCCTGGGTGCAGGCGGACACCACCGACTGGGAGAGCTCGGGGTACTTCGGCGAGCCGGCGCAGGTCGGCATCGAGGGGCTGCGCGCGCTGCTCCTGGCGCTCGATATCACCCACGCCAACGCGGAGGATCGGCTGGACGTGTTCAGCCGCAACGCCGAGCGGCTCCTCGGTTTCCGCGAGGAAGACCCGATGCTGGGGCAGAAGCTGTACACCAAGGCCAAGGAGATCGTGGCCGGCGGCGTGCAGCTGTATAGCAAGGATCCCGACCGCGCCGTCCCTGGCCTGTGGCCGCCCTATCAGAGCGAGGCGCGCGGCGCCGAGATCTGGGACGTCAGCGGGCGCCGCTGGCTGGATGTGGGCCATCACGGCATCGGCGCCTGTGCCCTCGGCTACCGCGACCCCGACGTTACCGAGGCGGTGATGCGCCGGGTAAGCCTCGGCAGCTACTCCATCCTCAACAGTCCGGAGGAGCCGGAAGTGGCCGAGATGCTGTGCGAGCTGCACCCCTTCGCAGAGAAGGTGCGTTTCGCCCGCAGCGGCGGCGAGACCCTCTCGGTAGCGGCCCGCATCGCCCGCTCCACCACGAAGCGGTCGGTCATCGCCATCTGCGGCTACCACGGCTGGCACGACTGGTACCTGGCCTCCAATCTCGGGGAGACCGACGCCCTCGACGGCCACCTGATGGCGGGGTTGATGCCGAACGGAGTGCCACGTGAGCTGCACGGCACCGCCCTCACCTTCAATCAGAACGACAAGCAGGCGGTCAGCGACATCATGAAGCAGCACGGCGACAACCTTGCCGCGGTCATCATGGAGCCGTTCCGCAGTCACGCACCGCAGGACAACTTCCTTCAGTTCGTCCGCGACGAGTGCCACAAGGTCGGAGCGCTGCTCGTCTTCGACGAGGTGTCCGCTGGCTGGCGGTTGGAGAAGGGGGGCGCCCACAAGCACTTCGACGTGGAGCCCGACATCGCCTGTTTCGCCAAGGCACTCGGCAGCGGCCACCCGATGGGGGCCATCATCGGCACCAGCGCGGCGATGGACGGCTACTACCGGTCGTTTATCAGCAGCACGTACTGGACCGAGGGCGTCGGCTTCGCCGCGGCCAAGGCGACCCTGCAGAAGATGATGCACCGGGTGGACGTGCCGGCCCACTGCCTCGAGTTTGGCACCAAGTTTCGGGACATGTGGCAGCGGGTGGCGGCCAAGCACGGCGTGGCAATCGAGCTGGAAGGCGACATCCCCAACTTCCCACACTTTCAGTTCATTCATGAGGATGCCGGTGGGCTTACCACCCTCTACCGCACGCTGCTAATGGACCACGGCGTGCTCGGCGGCAACTCGGTGTTCGTCTGTACCGCGCACACCGACGAGGTTGTCGCAGAGTACGAGGCCGCCGCCGACCAGGTGATGGCGCAGCTGGCCGAGGCCATCGACGCCGGCGACATCGCTTCGCGGCTGGTCGCGGGTGAGGCGAGTCAGGGCTTCCAGCGCCTCAACTGACCGACGCATGCCTCGGCTGAGCCGCCGTTCCGCATCGCCGCGCCTGTTGCTGGTGGTCGCCACGCTGGCGACCGGCCCGGCCACGGTCGCCCTGGCCCGTGGGGCGGTGGAGATAGGCACTCAGCAGGTCGAGCTGCAGCTGCTCGTCCCGTGGGAAGCTGACCACCCGCTGACGGCGCCCCTCACCACACTGGTGGAGCAGTTCAACGCCGACAACGATGGGCGAGCGACGGTGACGGTGGAGGCCATCGGCGATGCCGACCGCTACGAGCGGCGGCTGGCTGCGCTCGGCCCGGAGAGTGAGCCGACCGTGGTGCTCCTCGACCCGCGCTCACCGATGGTGCGGCGCGCCGATCGCCTGATGGACCTGAAGGCCGAGCTGGAGGGCAGCTGGGCGAGCTCCTTCGTGCCGGGTGCACTGGCGGCGGTCCGCGGCGGCCAGGCCCCCGAGGTACAGCTCACCGTGCCGTTCGAGTACCGCATGGCGCCTATCTGGTACCACAACGGCATCTTCAACGCCGCCGGCCTCGACGAGTTTCCCGGCACCGCAACGGAGCTCGCCACTGCGGTTGCACGGCTGCGCGCCGCCAGCGCCACGCCCGCCGAGGTGGGCGACGACGCCGACGCCGCCGCCTACTGGTTTTCCTACCTCGCCGTCAGCGCCGGTGGGCCCGAGGTGTGGGATCGCCCCTTCACCGATGCGGCTCTGTTGACGGCGGCGGAGGCGCTGCAGCTGCTGTACTGGCAACCGCCCGCGGAGGAGCGGCCATACGCCAGCGGCCGCGTGGCTACCACCGTGGCCGACGATCGCGCCATCCCCGCACTCCGCGGTGACTCGGCCTCGGTGCACGCCGCATCGCGGGCCGCCCGCGCGCCCGCCGTCGGCGAACACGCCGGATTCCTGCTGGGCAGCCCAGTCTCGGCGCTGGCGGCCACCCGCAGCAACGATCAGCGCCGCAACGACGCCATGCTCAACCTCATCCGCTGGCTCACGCTGCCGGCCAACGCGGTGCTGCTTACCGAGGAGAGTGGTCGCATGTTCGCCATCCGCTATTCGGTGGTGCGCAACATCGACGCCATGCTGGCCGAGCTAATGCGCGCCACCCGCGCGGCTACCTCTGTGGCGCTGCCATTCGCCGCCGCCCACCCGGACGCGCCGTTCGCCGAGGCCCTCGCGGATCTGGCAAGCGGGCGGGCGACTCCGGATGTCTTCCTGACGTTGTTGCAGAGCACCGGCTCCTAGGCCCGGGCCGCTCGCGCCGCACCACGGGCGGCCGACGGCGCCGCCGTGCGGCGCCTCGCCGGCTCCTCCAGCCAGTGCTGGTAGAGCGGCTTCACCTGCTGAGGCAGCTGATCGTAGACCTCGCGTCTCACCAGCGGCACCTCGTTCTCGCTGCACCGTGGGTCGATCGCTTCCATACGCGCCCGGTCGGCGCTGCCCGGTTGCAGCACCTGCAGATTCAGCCACCACGGTGCGTAGCGTATCGCCAACCCCACCCGCGGCTCCGACCCGCGATTGGCCCCGCCGGCGTGCCACATACGGCTGTCCAGCACCGCCACCGATCCGGCCTTCATCTCCACGCACACCTCGGGGTGCACGGGCTCCGGCTCGTCGCCGTCTGGGTCGTACCAGGAGGTGGGGTTGTCCTTGCTGCGGTGGCTGCCGCTGACGATCAGCGTCCCGCCGGACTGCGCGTCGAAGTCGCTGATGGCCCACAACGTGGTCAGATGGGCGACCATGTCCGGGTAGGGCGATGGGATGTGCCCGGCGTTGTGCTGATTGAACGGCCAATCCGCATGCCACTTGGTCCGCTCGTTCCCCGGGTAGTTGACGATGCTGGAGGTGAAGGAAATGCGTACACCCGGCCCCAGTAGCGCTTCCGCCAGGCCCAACAGCCGTGGCTCGGCCAGGTACGGGGCGAACGACTGCTCGTAGTTGATGATCGTGCTAACGGCGCCGATGTGGCTGGGCGCGTTCTTGCGGGTGTGTCGGTAGCGGTCGACCGCATCCAGCACGCCGGCGCGGACCGTCGACACCGTGTCGGCGGGTATCACCCCATCGATTACGCACCAGCCATCGACGCGCACGCGCCGCACCATCTGTTCTATCGACATCTCGCCCGTCATCTCACCCTCCTAGTCATCCGCGAGGGCCTGATAGGCCACCGCGCCCTTACGAAACAGGTCGAGTACGTCGTCCCGTTGCTTGTCTGCCGTGAAGCGGCCGGTAGTACGCACCCAGTTCACGCTCCTGTCGATGCCGGCGGCGAAGGCGTTGGCCGCCGCCACCTGCTTGGGGTTGGCGCGGCCGCCGCGGACATGCACCGGGCTGGTGTGGGCGTAGATTGCCTGGCTGAAGCTGTCGCGGGCCAGTCCGCTGCAGCGCGCCGCAATCCAGCCGTTGGAGCTAATCGGCACGTCCACCTCCCACACCCCATCGCGGCTGCCATCCTCGAACGCCTGAGTCTCGACCAGGTCGCCGTTCACTACCAGCGCCACCTTGTTGATCGGATAGTGGGACTGCCACGTCACCCTGGCGTGGGCGGTGTGGTCGCCGCCGGCCTCGATGGTGCTCCCCGGACCGCCGCCATCCGCCTCGAGGAATAGCGCCGGACCGTTGGTGATGAAGGTGCGGCCCCGGGTCATCCCTTCCAGCCAGCCGTCGTACTCGAACGCGCCATCCTGCTGCACGTACACCCGGTTGTTGGAGCACACGAACCAGTCGGTGCCGGTGGAGGCCGGCAGGCTGATGCCGCAGTTCATCATCGCGTACCAGATGTCGTACTCCGGGTCCATCCAGAACGGATCGAACAGGTTGAACGCGTCGAGCTTGCCCAGCACCGCCGCCACGGGCGCTTCCATGCCAATGCCGTTGTGGCACCAGATGACGATGCCCCCCTGCTCGCGGGCCTCGTCGCAAGCGAAGCACAACGGCGGGTAGTCGGGACTGAAGGCGTCGACCAGGAAGCCGCGGCTCACCGGGTCCACCTGATTGCGCAGCCGCAGGAACATCACGTGGCCGTAGGCCATCTGGTCGGAGTGGTCGTTGTGGCGGTTCTCCTCGCCGATGTCGAGGACGTGGTGAGCGGTGGTGAACTCGTTCATCACGCCGATGGGATACTTGTTGCTGGCGTACGGCAGCTCGCGCCGGTCGAGGACGCTGACACAGGTGACGTTGTAACCCTCGACGCTGGAGTCAATGCCGAGGCGGTCGTCCGGCCGGGTCTCCTTGTCATCGTAGTGGATGTGGGTGTTGCCGGGGTACCAGTTGTCCTCCTGCGGGTAGTACCACCGCTTGATCGGGATTTCCATGTCCACCGAGCCGCTGGCCGGCAGGTCGACGACGACGCGGGCCGGCTCGTACTCGGTGCCGCGCTCCACCAGCACGTCGACTCGGCCCCGCGACGCGGAGACCTCGAACTCGCCGTCGCTGAAAAAGAACGGGGTGCCCGGGCCGACCTTGAGCATGGCGTCGGACGGGTGAGCGAAATTCCCGGAAGCGGTCAAAACGTGAACCTTGGCGTCGATGCGCTCGCCGGTGGCGTCATCGACGATGGTGCCGTGCAGTCGTCCCATCGGTTCCTCTCAGTTCAGCTGGTAGGTTTCGTACGGCGCGGTACAGGGGTTGCCGCGACTGACGTGCATCCGCCCGGAGTCGGCCTCGATGATCACCGAGAATACGCTGACCCAGTAGCCGTTGGTAGGATGGTCGTTGGCGTGGCGGCAGATCGAGCGTGGGTAATCCTCGTGATCCCGGAGCACGCGCTTGATGCTCTCGAGACTGATGGCGCGGTCCTCCTCGGCGAACGCCCGCTCGATGCGGGCCTTGCGCGGCCGCGATTGGATCAGCTCCGGATAAAGGTCGTTGATCGGCCGCAGGTCCTGGTGCAGACAGTGGTTGGTGTGGACCAGGCGGCGATCGTCGCGCAGGATGTGCAGGTCGTCGATGGTGATCTCGAAATTGGCTGGACCCTCGGGTGTCGCCAGGATCAGGTTGTTGGGGATGACCCGCTCCGCTCGCCGCACCGCCGCGGCCGCGGCCGCAATGCCGTCGGTCTCGAAGATGCATCGCAACACGAAGTAGTGGGGCACGCCGGCACGCCGGCCGGGTGCTGGCAGGGTGTTCATGCAGATGCCGATGCCGCGGTCGTTGAGTCCCATGTAGGCGATCAGTCCGGCCTGGGTCAGGGTCATGGTCGCCGGCGCGTCGGTCGGTCGCCGGGTGAGCACGATGGTGAACGGATCGAGGGCCGGGTCGTTGTCCCAGTTTTGCCCGACCAGGGCGTGGCCGGAACGGTTAGCCCCTGCCGCCATCGCGAAGGAGGTGCATCCGGCATCGCCCGCCGTGTGCATCTGGTTGCGGGTCTGCATCAGCATCAGGTCGTCAAGCGAGACGCCGGCGCCCTCCTCCATGCCGCGCAGCTCTTCTAGTAGGTGGGGACTGTAGCGCTCCACATAGGGGAGGCACGCGCGGCCGATGGCGACCGCCTCCCCGTGCGAGACGGGCACCGACTTGCTGATGCGTTCCAGGTTGATGGCCGCGTAGGCGCGGATCTGTTCGCGCGCGGCCTCTCCCTGCTGCCGTCCCATCTGGCGGTAGTTGCCGCGCACCTCCAGTTCGGGGTAACGCCTATTCACGCTTCGTTTCCGATGATGTGCAGGATCCCCAATGTTCGGACCCTCAGGGGTTCAAGATAGGGGCCCGGCTCGTGGTGGCCGAGGCGGATCGCCGCTTGCCGGGGTTGCGCGGGGAAACCATCGCACGCACGTCGAGACGGACCGACGTCATCCGGCCGCATCGCGCACCGTCAGAATCACTTTGCCCACGTTGCGGTTGTCGGCCAGGATCTGGTGGGCTTGGTCGGCCGCGGTGATGGGCAGCACGGAATCGATGACGGGGGCCGCTCTGCCGTCGATGAGAGCGGGCCAGAAACGGTTGCGGAACGCCCTCACGATCTCCGCTTTTTCCTCGAGCGTGCGGTTGCGCAGGACCGAGCCGATCACCCGCAATCGCTTGCGTTGCAGGGCAGCCAGGTCGAGGCTGCCGGTCGCGCCGGTCAGCAGAGCGATGACTACCAGCCGGCCGCGCAGGTTGAGCAGCTCGACGTTGCGCTGCAGGTAGTCGGCGCCGCCGATGTCGAGGATGACGTCGACAACCTCGCCGGCGAGGGCTGCGCCGAAGTCCTCCTCTCTGTAGTTGACGGCGACGTCGGCACCCAGCTCGCGGCACCTGGCCACCTTCTCCGGGGTGCCGGCGGTCGCCAGGCAGCGGCAGCCGGCCTCCCGCGCCAGCTGGATCGCCGCCGTGCCGACCCCGCTGGCGCCGCCGTGAATGAGCACCGTCTCCCCCTCCCGCAGGTCGGCTTCCATGAAGAGGTTAACGAAGGCGGTGAGAAACACTTCCATCAATCCGGCGCCGCGAATGAAGTCCCATTCGTCGGGCAGGCGCAGGAGCAGCGGGTGTGGTACGGCAACCTGCTCGGCATACCCGCCGCCGGCGAGCAGGGCGCAAACACGGTCACCCGGTTGCCATTCGCCGACGGTAGCGCCCGCCTCGGAGATCACGCCCGCCATCTCCAGACCGAGGTACTCCGGCGCCCCGGGTGGCGGCGGATAGGCGCCGGCGCGCTGCAGCAGGTCAGCGCGATTGACTGCAGTCGCGTGGACGTCGACGAGGACCTCGCCGGCACCGGACTTGGGGTCGGGGACGTCGTCCCAGCGCAGGGGATTTCCGGAAGTAGATGGATCGACGAGGATGGCTTTCATAGACGGAGACGGCTGTGGACATGATCTCGTTGCAGCCGCAGTTGCACGGGCAGTCTGTGGCATGCCGGGCTGCGGCCCAATTCTCTGCCTTTACCGGAGTGGCCGCAAGGGCGGTGACGGGGCAGTTTGTCCCGGCTGTACGGGTGGGGTAGTTTAACGAATGAGCCGGTTACGAGACGGAACAGGCAGGCGATTTGCGAGGACGGGATGCGCGATGAGCGGTGACGGCCGATTGACCCAGGAGCGCCTGCGGGAGCTGCGCCGGGCCGCGATCGCCGTGCGTCGTCACCTCATCGATGCCGTGCATCACGCCGGCGCCGGCCACCTAGGCGGCCCGCTGTCGGCGGCGGACATTCTCGTCGCCCTCTACTTCGAGCTGCTGCGGATCGACCCGCAGGACCCGCAGGACCCCCAGCGCGACCGCTTCATCCTGTCGAAGGGCCATTCCTCCATAGGACTCTACGCCACCCTGGCGATGCGGGGTTATTTCGCGGTCGAGGAGCTGCGGACGTTCGACCGTCTCGACTCACGCCTGCAGGGTCACCCCGACATGACCGTGCTGCCCGGCATCGACATGTCCTCCGGCTCTCTCGGGCAGGGACTGTCGCCCGGCATCGGCATGGCCCTGGCTGCGCGCCTGCAGGGGCACGACTACCACACCTGGGTGTTGCTGGGCGATGGGGATTCGCAGGAGGGGCAGATCTGGGAGGCGGCCGCCGTTGCCAGCCGTTACCGGCTGGGCAACCTCACCGCCATTCTCGATTGGAACGGTCTGCAGCAGTACGGCTGGGCGACCGACTCGGGCTACACCGACCTGGCGCGGCAACCGGCACAGGAGAACCCGGTAGAGCGCTGGCGCTCGTTCGGCTGGGCGACCATCGCGATTGACGGTCACGACCTTAACGAGATCGTCGACGCCGGCCACCGCGCCCGGGCGACGGAGGCGCCGACGATCGTCGTCGCCCGCACCACCAAGGGCAGGGGCATCTCCTTCATGGAGAACGACTTCAACTGGCACGCCAAGCCGCCCAGCGACGAGGAGTTGCAGGCCGCGCTCGGCGAGTTGGCGGCGCAGGAGGAGGCGCTATGACCTTGGTCGTGGGAGAGCAGGTGGCGGCGCAGCGCGACGTCTTCGGCGATACCCTGGTAGAGCTGATTGACCAGGACGAGAGGGTCTACGTCCTCGACGGCGACCTGGCCAACTCTACCAAGGCCGACAAAGTTGCGCAGGAGCGACCAGAGCGCTTCCTGCAGATGGGCATCGCCGAGCAGAACATGATGGGAGTGGCCGCCGGCATGGCAACCTGTGGCCTGATCCCCTGGATCTCCAGCTTCGCCTGCTTCGTCGTCAACAGGGACCTGGATCAGCTTCGGGTCGTCGTTGCGCAGCCTGGTCTCAACGTTAAGATCGGCGGGGCCTATGCCGGCCTGCTCACCGGGCTGACGGGCAAGACGCACCAGGAGATGGCGGACATCGCGGTGATGCGGTCGATGCCGGGTATGACGGTGATCGCGCCTGCCGACGGGGTCGAGGCCCGGGCGGCCATGCTGGCGGCCAACGACCACGACGGGCCGGTCTACATCCGCTTCACTCGCGACTCGCATCCGACCATCTTTCCGGCTGACTACCGCTTCGAGATCGGCAAGGGCGTCGTCGCCCGCGACGGTGGGGATGTGACCATCATCTCCACCGGTGTGCAGACAGTGCGGGCGCTGGAGGCAGTGGGGCAACTGGCGGCCGAGGGCATCTCGGTCCGCCTCCTGCACCTGCCTACGATCAAGCCGCTGGACGTGGAGGCGGTAGTCGCCGCGGCGGCGACTGGCGCGGTGGTCACGGCCGAGGACCACACCGTGATTGGTGGATTGGGTGGCGCGGTCGCCGAGGCGCTGGGTGAGCACCGTCCAACACCGATGCGGCGGATCGGCGTGGCCGACTGCTTCGGAGAGTCGGCGCCCAACGACGATCTGCTGGAGAAATACGGGCTCACCGCCAGCTGCGTGGCCGCGGCGGTGCGCGCGCTGCTGCAGGACTGACGGCGGCTACAGGGCGGCGGCGATCGACGGGCCGTCGCGGGTGGAGAGAAGAGACGACGCAATGACCAACATCGAGATCAAAGCCAGGTACGCCGATCGCGAGCGGGCCGAGCAGATCCTCAGCTCGCTGGGAGCCGGGCCGGCCGGTGTGTTC
>CAJWOB010000005.1 GCA_913043885.1 uncultured Spirochaetaceae bacterium
GCGGGCTTGGCAGGCTCGCCGCGTTGGCGGTCGCCGCGGCCGGCGACGGGCCCGAAGCAGCGTCGGTGCCTGCCCTGGTCGCGCGGGTGCATGCCCGCATCGAGCAGCTGTCCCTGACTGACGCGGTGGACCAAACGCGTCCGTTTCCCGGCACCGTGCTGACTCTGCAGCGACTTCAGCGGCGCGGAGTGGCGATGGCGGTACTGAGCAACAAGCTACATGCCGCCTCGCTGCAGGTGGCGGCGACACTGTTCCCCGCGGTTCGCTTCCTTGCGGTGCAGGGCTTCGATACCGACGCCTTTGCCAAGCCCGACCCGCGACACGCACTGGCCATCGCCCGCGGGTTGCGTACCAGGCCACAGCAGGTGGCGCTGGTGGGCGACGGCGAGCACGACATGCAGTGCGCGCGACGTGCCGGCATGCAGGCGCTGGGTGCAACCTGGGGCTATCGCACCCCGCGTCAGCTGCTTCGTTCCGGGGCGCAGCGGCTGCTCAGCCATCCCCTGGAGGTGGCACGGCTGCTGGCGCCGAGCTAAGGTCGCCCACCGATGGCGGAGCACAGGGACGCGCTAGAGGCGGTTGTTCGCGCAGCCGCGGGCGAGTTGGGGGTGGATGCGGAGCTTGCCGCACAGCTCCGGCTCACCGAGACCGACGATCCCGAGCACGGCGATCTGGCGCTCCCCTGCTTTCCGCTGGCAAAGGCACTGCGCACCGCGCCGGCGCAGATCGCATTAGCGCTCAAGGAGCGGTTGGATACCGCGGACACCAGCGGTTTGCCGCTGCAACGGGTGGAGACCGCCGGGCCCTACCTGAACCTGTTTCTGCGCGCCGACGCCATGGTGGGCGACGCCATACAGGCGGTGCTCAGCGCCGGCGATGCGTACGGCTCCTCGCGGCAAGGCGCGGGCAAACGGGCGCTGGTGGAGCACACCAGCATCAACCCCAACGCCTCCCCGCATCTGGGCCGAGCGCGCAACGCGTGGATCGGCGACACCATCGTGCGCTTGTTGCGCTTCGAGGGCTATGAGGTTGACGCCCACTTCTTCGTCAACGACGTGGGCAAGCAGATAGCGATGCTGGTGGCCGGCATCGGTGAGGGGACGCCCACCTTCCGAGAGCTGTTGGACATCTACATCGATGTGAACCGTCGCTTCGAAGCGGACGAGGGCTTTCGCACCAGCGTGGAGCGTCTGCTGCAGCGGCTGGAGCAGGACGACGGCAGCACCCGCGCCGCCTTTCGACGCATCGTCGACATTTCCGTGGGAGGGATGGAGGCGATCTTCGCCGACGCCGGCGTCCGCTATCAGCACTTCGACTATGAATCAGACTACCTCACCCCGCAGCACTACCGCGAGCTGGTCGATCAGTTCCGCGCCGAGGGCAAGCTGTTCGAGGATGACGAGGGACGCCTGGTGCTCGATCTGGACGGCTACGACCTGCCGTCGCGAAATCCGGTGCTGGTGGTAGCCCGCAGCGACAAGACCTCACTGTACCCGTTGCGTGACATCTCTTACACGCTCGACAAGGTGCGCCGCGCCCCAGATCTCAACGTCATCGTCCTCGGCGAGGACCAGAAACTGTATCACCAGCAGATTACCGCGGCGCTCGACATCCTCGGTATGACGGCGCCCCGCGCGGTCCACTACAGCTACGTGCTGCTGGAAAGCGGCTCGATGTCCTCGCGCGAGGGCAACGTGGTGCTGCTGGAGGATTTCGTGGCCGAGGCCAAGGAAAAGGCGCGTGGCGAGCTGGAGGCGCGTGGCCAGGAGCCGGACGAGACCGTAGCCTCTGCCGTGGCCTACAGCGCGCTCAAGTACGCGTTCCTGCGGGTGGCCAACGAGAAACAGGTGACCTTCAAGTGGGAGGCGGCGATGGCCTTCGAGGGCGAGACCGGTCCCTACCTCCTCTACAGCTACGCCAGGCTGTCATCGATTCTGCGCAAGCACGCAAGTCAGGACGCCCACGCCGCCGACGACAGCCCGCTGCCGGAGGCCGCCGGCGCCGCCTACCATCGGATGGACAGTGCCGAGGAGGTGGCGCTGGCCAAGGAGCTGGCCCGCATGCCCGAGGTGGTGGCGCGGGCGGCACTGGCGCGCAGCCCCCACGTGGTGGCCGGGCATGCGTACGCAGTTGCCAAGTCGTTCTCGGCGTTCTACCACGCCTGCCCGATCCTGCAGTCGGAGCCCGAGCTGCGCGACGCGCGCCTGCTGCTGGTAGCGGCCACCCGGCAGGTGCTGGCCAACGTGCTCGGGATATTGGGGATCACCCCGTTGGAGGCGATGTAGCCGAGTCGCGGGCCCGCTACGGGGTAACCCGGCGGCGATCGCGCGGGAACAGCGTCGCCTCCTTGACGTTGGCGAGACCGAGGATCTGCTGGGTGAGCCGCTCCAGTCCGATGGCGAAGCCGCCGTGGGGCGGGCAGCCGAACCGAAACACCTGCAGATAGTCCTGCATCGCCTCCGGGTCGAGGCCGAACCGGCGAATGCTGTCCACCAGCATCTGGTACTCATTGATGCGGCGGCCGCCGGTGGTGACCTCCAGGCCGCGGAACAGCAGGTCGAACGACATCGTCTTGTTGTCGTCGGTGGGGTAGGTGTAGAAGGGGCGCTTGCGCTGCGGGTCGCCATGGACGAATACCGCCGGCACACCGTGCTCGGCCTGCGCCCAGTCACACAGCTCGCGTTCTCCCTCGGGGTTGATCTCCAGCACCCGCGCGCCGCCGCGCGCCTCTTTCAGCAGCTCCCTGGCATGGTCGTAGTCGATACGAGGGATACGGGCTATCTCGTCAGCAGTCGGAACCGTGCCATCCCAGGTGTCCAGTATTTCGGAACAGGACTCGGCGACGCCGGCGAACATGGCGGCAAGCAGCCGCTGCTCCAGGTCCATCAGATCGTGCTCGCTGTCGATGAACCCCATTTCGACGTCGAGCGACACGTATTCGTTGATGTGGCGGGGGGTATCGTGCTTCTCCGCGCGATAGGCCATGCCGATCTCGAACACCCGCTCGAGCCCCGCCGACACCATCGCCTGCTTGTACAGCTGCGGCGACTGCGCCAGGTACACCTTGCGGTCGAAGTACTGCACCTCGAACAGCCCGGTACCGCCCTCGGTGCCGGTGCCGATCAGCTTCGACGTCTTGATCTCGGTGAACCCCTCGGCCCGCAACGTCTCGGCGAAGAGCCGCACCAGCTCCGCCTGCAAGCGGAAGACGGACAGCAGCTTCGGGTTGCGCAGACTGATCATGCGGTGCTCCAGCACCGCGTCCAGTCCGTACTGCGCCGGATCTCTGTTGACGCTGAGGGGTAGCTCGGGGTCCGCAGCGGCGAGCAGCTCCAGGGTGGGCTCCTGTAGCTCGAAGCCGCCGGTGGCCTTGTCGTTTGCCGCGACCGTACCGGCGATGGCGACGACGGACTCGTGGGTAAGATGGCCGCCATCCGACCCATGCGCCGCGTCCGCCGCAGCCAGCCGCGGTGGACCGTCGAACACCGCCTGACAGCTGCCCGACCGGTCGCGAAGGACGATGAAGGTGATCTTGCCGAGGTCGCGAATGCGATGGACCCAGCCCTTCACGGTAACCCGCTCGCCCTCGTGGGCGGCCAGATCCGCGGCCAGTACTCGGCTCACCCGCCGGCCTCCTCGGCCACCTCTGCTTCGATAAGCGTCCGAATCGCCCCTGGGTCCGCCTGACCCGCCGTCCGTTGCATCACCTTGCCAATAAGGAAGCCTACCGGTTTGCGATCGCCGCCGCTCAGCTGCGCGCGGACCTGTGGGTGCTCCGCCAGCACCTCGCTCAGCACCTGCCCCAGTGCCGCGGCGTCCGTGACGGGACGCAGCCCATCCTCCTCCACGATGGCCGCCGGGTCGCGATCGCTCTCGAGGATCGCCTGCAACACCTGCTTGCCGATCTTGCCAGTTATCTCACCGCGGTCTACGAGCGACAGCAGCTGGACCAGCCGTTCCGGCGACAGCGCGCTGCTGCCGAGCGTCTCGCCGCGCTGCCGCAGCAACCTCTGGACGTCCGCCGCCAGCCAGTTGGCCACAGCTTTGCCGTCGGCCCCGCTGGTGAGGCAGCGCTCGAAGAAACGCGCGGTCTCCGGTTCGGCGGTGACGAAGGCGGACTGCGCGTCGCTGAGCGAGTGCGCGGCCGCCAGCCGCCGGCGCTTGGCCAACGGTAGCTCCACCGCACGTGCCGCCACCTCGTCGAAGAACGCCGGGGCCAGCGGGTAGGGAGGCAGATCGGGCTCGCCGAAGTAGCGGTAGTCGGAGTCGGTCTCCTTCACCCGCATGGTCTTGGTTACGTCGCGGTTCTCGTTCCACAACCGCGTCTCGCTCACCACCTCGCGCCCCGCCACCAGCTCGGCCGCCTGGCGGAGCTCCTCGAAGCCGATGGCGGCGCGCACGAACTTGAACGAGTTGAGGTTCTTGACCTCCACCTTGGCGCCGAGACGATCTTCGGTGTCGCTTACCGAGATGTTGGCGTCGGCACGCAGCGAGCCATGCTCCATGTTGCCATCGCAGACCCCGATGTAGCGCACCAGCGACCGAAAGGCGGTGAGGAGCTGCTCGGCGTCGGCGCCGCTGCGCAGGTCGGGCTGGGTCACCACCTCCACCAGCGGCGTCCCGGCGCGGTTGTAGTCCAGCAGGGAGAGGTCGCCAGCGTGGATCATCTTCCCCGCGTCCTCTTCCAGGTGCACCTCGCGGATGCGCACCCGCCGTTCTTGCCCATCGCACTCGTAGAGGAACTGGCCGTCGCTACCCAGCGGCGCCGCGTACTGTGAGATCTGGTAGTTCTTGGGGAGGTCGGGGTAGAAGTAGTTCTTGCGCTCGAAGCCGACGCTGTGGCTGAGGGTACAGCCGAGGGCGCTGGCGATCTGGTACGCCTTGGTTACCGCTTCTTCGTTCAGCGCCGGCAGGATGCCCGGATAGCCGAGGCACACCGGGCACACGTTGCTGTTGGCCTCGTCGCCGTAGCTGTTGCGACAGGCACAGAACACCTTCGACTCGGTGAGCAGCTGGACGTGAATCTCCAGACCGACATGGGTTACCTCGCTCATGCAACCTCGCCGATGTGGCTGCCCGGACGAGGCGGCGGCCAGCGCTCGGTCAGCCGCTCGACAACCGCCAGCAGCTGCTCCTCCGAGTGCGCGGGTCCCATCAGCTGCATGCCGATGGGGCGTCCGCCGTTGCTGTCCACCGGGAACGCCAGCGCCGGGTGTCCGGTAAGGTTGGCAATGCCAGTGAACAGGTCGGCCTGCTTCTGCTGCAGCTCGTCGAGCCCATCGCCAGCGGTCGATCCGGCGGTGAATGGTGGCACCGGATAGGTGGGCAGCAGGAGAAGGTCACATCGCCGCAGCTCGCGCTCCACCTCCTCTCGCACCAGCGTACGCACGCGTTGCGCGCGCTGGTAGTACTGCTCCTGGAAACCCGATCTGAGCACGAACGTGCCGGT
This sequence comes from uncultured Spirochaetaceae bacterium, assembly GCA_913043885.1. Classification (GTDB taxonomy): domain Bacteria; phylum Spirochaetota; class Spirochaetia; order SZUA-6; family Bin103; genus Bin103. The sequence continues at coordinate 5,450 of CAJWOB010000005.1, forward strand.
CAGGATGCGGGTCTTCACCTCTTGGCCGAATCCGGCGCTCCGAGTAGCCCGCACCAGCTTCTCGGCATCTTCGCCGGGGCCGCCGCCATCGCCGACGCGCGCCCCATAGCGAATACCGTCGTAGCGGGCCAGGTTGGCGCTCGCCTCGGCGGTGGCAATGACGTAGTAGGCGGCGGCGACATGCTCGAGCGCGGGTAGCTCGACGTCCACCACTGTGCAGCCGCTCTCCTCCAGCTGATGCTCGGCTGTCGCCAGCACCTCGGCTACGCGTGCATCGAGGCCGGCAAGCGCCACCCGCGGTACACCCACCTTGCTGGGCATCCCGGCGGGCTGGCTAGCGGCAGCGGTGACCGATGATTGGTCCCACTCGTCGGCGCCGCGCACGGCTGCAAAGGCGGCTCGGGCCAGCTGCGGCGTATCGGCGATGATGCCCACGACATCGAGCGATGAGGCGTAGGCGACCAGCCCGAACCGCGACACCGCCCCGTAGGTGGGCTTCAGGCCGTACACGCCGCAGAACGAGGCGGGTTGTCGCACCGAGCCGCCGGTGTCGGAGCCGAGCGCCAGGGGCACCATACCCGCGGCCACTGCCGCCGCCGAGCCACTACTCGAGCCGCCCGGCACCGCGCGGTGATCCCAGGGATTGCGCACCGGGCCGAACGCCGAGTGCTGACCCGATGAGCCCATACCGAATTCGTCCAGGTTGGCTTTGCCCGCCACCCACGCCCCCGCCTGCTCGAGGCGCGCAACCGCCGTTGCCGAGTAGGGAGAGACCAGGTCGGCCAAAAGCCGCGAGCCACAGGTAAGCGGGAGACCGTCCACCGCTATGTTGTCCTTGACCACGAACGGCACACCGAAGAGCGGTCCATCTCCTGACACAGCCACAGGGGCACGCGCGTCAGCATCGAAGCTCAGAAGGGCGTTGAGCTCCCCGTTGAGCTCTGCCACCCGTGCGCTCCATTTGCCGCGCCGTGCCGAATCGCTGGCCGTAGCCGCCCACTGCTGTGTCGTCATCTGAGTACGATTGTCGATGGCCGTCTAGAGGACGTTGGGTGTGGTGACGAAGCCATCCTCGCTGTCACCGGCGCGGGCAACCAGCTCCTGCTCGGTGGCTCGCGCCCATCTGCTGGCAGAGGGGCGAGCGGTGTCCGATCGTAGCGGGGGGGGCGCAGTGCCGGAATGGCCCTCGCCGTTGCCGTCCGCCACCGGCGCATGGGTGGTGGGGGCAACGCCGGAGACGTCCATCGCGTTCATCTGATCGAAGTAGCTCAACATCTGCCCAATGGCGTCACGCAGGCCTGCACTCTCTTCTTCGGAGAGCGCAAGTCTGGCCATCTCGGCGGTAGTGAGTAGCTCGTCCTCCCCGAGGGCGGCGCCGGGCGCGTTCATGGGCAACGTTGGCTAGCATGTGGAGCGCTTCGTGCCGGTGTCAAGCTGGCCCAAACCGCCCGGCGCGGCCCAATTGGAGGCGTTTTAGGGGGTTTTTTGACAGCGAGTCGGCGCGACCATATAGTCCTTGCTTCGGCCTCGCAGGATCCCGACTGCCCATCGCCATCCCGAATTGACATGCAAGAAGCAGTAGTAGCAAAGAGCGCTAAGAAGGATTTCCCCGAGCTGAACTTCTACGACCAGGACCTGGTGGATCTGTACTCCCGGTCGTGGGGGTGGGTCAGCGAGCAGTGGCGAGATGGCACCAGTCGTAATGGGCTGGCGGCACAGTACATGTGCTACCCGGACAGCAACGCCATCCACCAGTTCGACGCCACGCTGTCGACCTTCTTCCTGGTGTATAGCAACCGCACCTTCCCGGTGATGACGCAGCTGGACAACTTCTACCAGAAGCAGGAAGAAGACGGCGCGATTCGGGCAGAGTACGACGACACGACCGGCAAGCCGATTCTCGGCCGCGCCAATCCAACCGGAGTCTGTCCACCGCTGTTTGCGTGGGCGGAGCTCAACATCTACGAAAAGATCGGCACCAAGAAGCGGCTGCGCGATGTACTGCCAACGCTGCAGCGCCACTACCAGTGGCTGGAACAGACCCATCGCAAGGAGAACGGGCTCTACTCGGTTCCGCTGGTGGCAACCATGATGGGTAACTCACCGCGGACCGGCTGCCACTATCCAGTGGACTTCAACGCCCAACAGGCGCTCAACGCCCTGTCCATCTCGCAGATCGGCGACGTGCTCAACGACAAAGACCTCAGCTTCAAGTACAAGCGCGCCTACTTCTCCCTGAAGACTCGCATCAGTCAGCTGATGTGGGATGAACGCTCCAGTTTCTACTATGACCTGGACAAGAACGAGCAGCGGATCGGCGTGCGCACCATCGCCGGCTTCTGGTCGCTCCTCGCCGAGCTGCCCAACGAAGAGAAGAGTGAGCGGGTCGTCGCTCATCTCTCGAATCCGAAGGAGTTCGGTACCGACCATCCCTTCCCGACCTTGGCGGTGTCACAGGAGGGCTACGATCCAACCGGCGGCGGCTACAAGGGCGCGGTGGTGCCGCCGTTCGTCTACATGATCGTGAAGGGCCTGGAGCGCTACGAGAAGTACGACCTGGCCAGGGAGTTCTCGCTCCGCCACCTCTACTACATGCTCGACGGCTTCCATCCCGAGGACGGGCCTGGTGGCGTGTGGGAGGCATATGCACCGCAGCACGAAGGGCCGGCCAAGTGGTCGGGGAAGAAGGGGTTCCCGCGACGCGAGCACATGGCCTACGTGGCGCTGAGCACGGTCGCCCTGATGATCGAGAACGTCATCGGGCTCCACATCTCGCTGCCGCGCAAGACCGTCGACTGGCGGCTGCCGGTGCTAGAGGTGATGGGGATCGAGAACCTGAATCTCAAGCGTAATCTGGTGACGATCGTCAGTCAGAAGAGCCCCCGCGGCTGGGAGATACGGCTCGAGTCCGAGAAGCTCTACTACCTGACGATCAACGTGCTACGCGAGAAGCGGAGCAAGACCTTGCCAATTCCGTCCGGCAAGTGCTCCGTCTTGATCGACAAGATATAGATTCGGCAGTGAGTTGCAGCGACGAATCTCGTTCATAGGCAGTCGACAGATGATACCCCACCCCGGTAGGGAGTGCCGACCCTGGCGCCCGATGGGATTGGCGCGCTAGTTGAGTCGCACCCGAGCGCGCAGCGCCCGGCTCACCGTCAACCTGTCCGAGTACTCGAGATCGCTCCCCATCGGCAACCCGTGGGCCAACTGGGTGGCGGTGACACCGAGCTCACGGACCTGCGCAGAGATCAGAGCTGCGGTTGCCTCCCCCTCCACCGTCGGATTGGTAGCGAGGATCACCTCCTTGATGCCGTCGGCACGGACCCGCTCCAACAGCGATCCGAGCCGAATGTCGTTGGGACCGATGCCGTCGATGGGAGAGAGCACGCCCATTAGCACGTGGTAGCGGCCGCGGAACTCACGGGTCGCCTCGATGGTCTCGACGTCCCACGACTGCTCCACCACGCACACTACCGACGGGTCTCGCGACGGGTCGGCACAGATCCCGCAGGTGTCGGTCTCCGCGTACATACCGCACTGCCGACAGGGACGCATCTTCTCGCGAACGGCAACGATATCGGCGGCGAGGGTACGGACGAAGGCGGGGTCTGCTCGCAGCAGATGATAGGCGACGCGTGAGGCGGACTTCCGACCGAGCCCCGGCAGCTTCGCCAGGCTGGCCACCACGCGCTCGAGGCTGGTCACAAACCGAGGATGCCGGGTGGCAGGGGCACGCCGCCGGTCAGCGAGCTGAACTGATCCCGCAGCTGCTCCTTGACTCGGGTAATGGCGTCGGACACCGCGGCGCGGGTCAAGTCCTCGAGGGTCTCACGGTCCTCGGCGCCCACCACCTCCGGTGAGAAGTCGACCCGCAACACCTCGAGGTGACCGTTCATCTCTACCTTGACCATGTCGCCGCCTGCGGAGCCGGTGACGGTAACCGAGCGCAGCTTCTCCTGCATGTTGCCCATGTTCTGTTGCAGGCTCTGCAGCATCTTCATCAGGTCCATCGGATTAGCCATCCGGTATCTCCTTCACCACCTCGCCCCGAAACACGCGGCGTACCCGGTCCACCGCTGAGTCTGCCTCGCTGGCGGCCGCCTGCTGCTCCTGCTCGGTGCTATAGGCGACGCGCACCGCAAGGGTGCGGCCGAACACCTTGGCCGCTGCGCGGGCGATCTCCGCCCGCTCCCCGACGACGTACTCGCCAGCGTAGCGGTCGGCGAAGGTAAGGGTCACCTCATCCCGCGCGGCCTGCAAGCTGCGAGCCTGGCCGAGCGATGCTGCCAGCGACAACAGCCGCTGCTCCCGCACCGCCTCGACCATCCTCACCAGCTCCTCCGCCCCCTCCGTGGCCCGGGCGGCCGGATCCACCGCCAGGTCCGCCGAGTCTCCCTCGCTGGACTCCATGCCGCCCGCGGCACCGCCGCCGGCAGCGGCTGTGGCGCGGTCGTCGGGCGCGTCAGCGCCAGCGTCGCGATCGGCCACCACCGCGAGCCCTTGGGCCTGGGCCACCGCCGGTGCCGGTACCGGCGGCGCGACACTGACGCCACTCTCAGACAGCGAACGCCGGAGCGAATGGATCTCGCTGACCAGCTCCTCCGGCGTCATCAGTCCGCCCGCGCGAGCGACGCGGCTCAGCACCAACTCGAGCTCGAGGCGCGGATTCACCGACAGCTTGAGGTTGCGATATAGCTCGAGCAGCAGCTCGGTGGCGGTCTCCAGTTGCTGTACGCTGAGGCGATCGACCACTGAGCGATCGAACGATTCGACCGCATAGCCGAGGATGGACGCGCGGTCGATACCATGCTTCAGGAATAGCAGTGAGCGGACGTAGTCAGAAAGCGCCACCACGAACCGCTCCACCGATACGCCACGCGTGAGGGCGGCATCGGCGAGCTCGAGCAGGGCTGCCGAGTCGCCCGCGGCGAAGCCGGCGCCGATCAAGTTCAGGTCGTCGAGCGCGAGCGTGCCTACCTTGTCCCGGATCTCGCGGAGAGTGACCTGTCCCGCGGTTAGCGACACCACCTGATCGAAGGTGGTGTAGGCGTCGCGTAGCGACCCCTCGGCCTCCTTGGCAATCCAGGTCAGCGCCTCGCTATCGGCCGTGACGTCCTGTTCGCTGGCGACCGCGGTCAGCGCCTCCCGCAGCTCATCGATCGAGAACAGGCGAAAGGTGAATTGCTGACACCGCGAGCGGATGGTTGCCGGCACCTTATGAATCTCGGTGGTGGCGAAGATGAACACCACATAAGGGGGTGGCTCCTCGATGGTCTTCAGCAGCGCATTGAAGGCGCTGTTGGAGAGCATGTGAACCTCGTCGATGATGTAGATCTTGAATCGTGCCGTGGCGGGCGGGAACAGCACCTCGTCGCGAATGGCGCGGACGTCATCCACGCCGGTGTTCGAGGCGCCATCGATCTCGATGACGTCCAGCAGCGCACCGCGCGCCAGCTCGGTGCACGGCCCGCAGGTGCCGCACGGGGTCGCCGTCGGCCCGTGCTCGCAGTTGAGCGAGCGCGCCAGCACCCGTGCCGCCGAGGTCTTGCCAACGCCCCGCGGCCCCGAGAACAGGTAGGCGTGGGCCCGCAGCTGGCCACCAGTCAGCGCATTGCGCAACGACGTGACGACGAACTCCTGACCGACCATGTCGTCGAAGCTGGTCGGGCGCTTCGCGCTCGCCGTCACGCGGGCGCGCGAGACGCCAGTGTGATCATGCGCTGCCTCGCTCACGACTGAAAAAGCGCCCTCCTGGTGACGCCGGGGGTGATGCGGCTCCCGAACGCACCGCCTACCGTTGCTACCTTCCGGTCCTGGCGGAGTTCGGCGGCTGCTCGTAGCGCAGTCCCGACGCCAGTCAGGAGGGCACCGCCTGTGCCCGTAGCGGAGAGAGTGGGATTCGAACCCACGGTACCCGTTAGGGTACACACGCTTTCCAAGCGTGCACCTTCGGCCGCTCGGTCATCTCTCCGGAGCCCCGTGACCGCTGCCGGCCGTGGGGCGCTGAGTGGGCGCGGGCGCTTGCGCCGGCGCTTTTGGCGGAGAGAGTGGGATTCGAACCCACGGAACCACTTGCGTGGCTCAACGGATTTCGAGTCCGCCCGATTCGACCGCTCTCGCATCTCTCCGTTCACGATCGTTGCGGCTCAGCCCCGCAACGGCGAGGGGCCACACCTGACCCCCAGCTGCTTGGCGCGGGAAGTGGCTGCCACCATCTGCCCGCTCACGGACGCACCTTACCGCCCACACCGGCGGGCGGCGCCGACGAACTCGCAGCAGCGAGTCTCGGCCAAGCTCCGCCAGGCGGAGCAATGCATGCCCAAGAGGACTCGAACCTCTGACCTCTAGGTCCGCAACCTAGCGCTCTATCCAACTGAGCTATGGGCACTCGATCGGCGGCGTGCCGCCGACCGCTTTGCGGAGAGGGTGGGATTCGAACCCACGGTACCCTTACGAATACAACTCCTTAGCAGGGAGCCCGATTCGGCCACTCTCGCACCTCTCCGGATGTTCCCGTCCCGCCGGCGTCCGCTTGCGCCGAACGTCCGGCCCCCGGGCACTCGCTGCGACGGGATCAGCGGACGGTGCGGAGAGGGAGGGATTCGAACCCCCGGAACCTTGCGGCTCAACGGTTTTCAAGACCGCCTCCTTCGACCACTCGGACACCTCTCCGGGCGCGGCGACAGCTAGCACGCGACTATAGGGCCGGCGCCGGGCCGGTGTCAATTTCGCGGCTACTAGACGATCGCGTCGGACACTCGCTGCAAATCGGCAGGGGAGTAGTAGCTGATCTCGATCCTGCCGGCGGTGGAGGTTCCCTTGATCGCCACCTTCGTGCCGAGCCGATCCATGAGCGCCTGCTCCGCCTTGGCGAGGTGGGGATCCCGCTGGCGACTCGCCTTGCTCTTTGCCTGCGGCTGCCCGTTGCGTGCCGCGTCGCCGCCGTCGCTGTCGGCCTTGTCGCGCAGTAGCGACGCATAGGCCTCTGCCTCACGCACAGAGAAGCCCTCCAACTTCGCAAACAGTCGTTGGCGGTCTGCCGCCGAAGGCACGCTCAACAGCGCACGCGCGTGGCCGGCGCTGATCGCCCCCTCAGCAAGGGCGGCCTGCATGTCCAACGGCAGCCCCAGCAGGCGCAAGGTATTGGCGACGGTCGACGGGTGCTTGCCGACGCGGGTGGCCAACTGCTCCTGGGACATCCCCGAGAGCTCCAGCAGCCTGCGGAAGGCGGACGCCTCCTCGATCGGGGTTAGATCCTCACGCTGCAGATTCTCCACCAGGGCGAGAGTCAGACGGTCACCGGCGCTGGTGTTGCGCACCACCGCAGGAATCGAGCCCAGCCCAGCCCTGGACGCCGCGCGAAAGCGGCGCTCGCCGGCGATGATGCGGTAGCGCTTGCCGGCCCGTTCGACCACGATCGGTTGCAGGACACCGTGTTCGCCGATGGAGGCGGCGAGCTCCTCCAGGCTGGCGTCGCTGAACTGGGTGCGAGGCTGATCGTCGCTGGCATCTATCTCGCCGAGCGGGATCTCCGCCGTGGCGCCGCCTCCGCTGCTGCTCATGAGCGCGTCCAGGCCGCGCCCGAGCCCATGTTGGCCGCGACCGCGCTGCCTGGTACCGGCCCGCGGTGCGGCAGCCCGCTTCAGCTCAGACATGGTCGACGACCTCTTCCGCAAGCGCGTTGTAGCTGCGGGCACCCAGCGAGGCGGGGTCGTATAGCTGAATGGGCTGCGAGTAGGAGGGCGCCTCGCTGAGCCGCACGTTGCGGGGAATGATGGTGCGAAAGACCTTGTCGCGAAAGTAACCGGTCACCTCACTGACGATGTCCTGAGAGAGGCGGGTGCGGGTATCGAACATGGTGAACAGAATGCCGCCCACGCGGAGCGTCGGGTTCACCGTGCTCTGCACGCGCTCGATCGTCTCCATCAGACGACTGAGGCCTTCCAGGGCGAAGTACTCGCACTGCAGCGGGATAATCACGTGGGAGGCGGCGGTCAGGCCGTTGAGCGTGAGGATGCCCAGCGACGGCGGGCAATCGATGAAGATGTAGTCGTAGTCGTCATCCAGGTCGAGCAGGGCGTCCTTGAGGAAGAAGTCGCGTCGCTCCTGCTCCACCAGCTCGATAGCGGCGCCGGCGAGGTTGATATTCGAGGGAATGATCGCCAGGCCGTCCACCGCCGTTTGCTGTACCGCGTCGACGGCGGCGCACTGGCCACTGATGACCTCGTAGATGCCGGGGAGATCCGCATCGGCTCCCAGGCTGCTCCCGGAGTTCGCCTGCGGGTCGAAGTCGATCAGCAACACGCGCCGGTCGGCACCAGCCAGGGCGGCGCCCAGGTTGACCGCGGTGGTGGTCTTGCCCACCCCGCCCTTCTGATTCGCGAACACTATCCGCGCAGCCATAGGCAATCCTCCCGACAGGACGCATGCGACGCTCCCCAACTTTTCACGTGAAAACCCGCACTGCGAGCAATTCGCATGCTCAGACCTCCTTGGCCACGCTGGCCAGGGCGAGCGCGCGGTCCTTGTCGCCGATCGCCACGATCTTGACGCCAAGCGCGCTGCGCCCGAGCGTGGGCACGTCCTTCTGCCTCACCTTTACTACCTGACCTTTCTGGGTAATGCACATCACGTCGTCGCTCTTGAGCGTGGCGATCGCGGCGGCCACATCACCGGACTTCTCCGCCACCTTGTAACAGAACTGACCGCCGGTGCCGCGGCCATGGAGGGTAATCTCACCGAAGTCGAGACGCTTCCCGAACCCGCGCTCGCTCATAACCACCATCCCCTTGCGCGCTTCCACGGGCAGGGCACCAACCACACGATCGCCCTTCTGCAGCCGGATGCCGTTGACGCCGCGCGAGGCGCGGCCCATCGGGCGAACGCTGCTCTCGACAAAGCGCAGCGCCTTGCCCTTCTGGCTCACCAGAACCACATCCTGGCTGCCATCGGTCAGCATGGCGGAAACGAGCCGATCGCGCTTGTCGAGGTTGATCGCCACGATGCCCCTCGTCTTGGCGTTGCTGAAGTCCGCGGTGCGGACCTTCTTCACTACCCCGCCCGCCGTCGCCATGAACACGTAGCGGTCCTCGGCGAACTCGGCCAGGGACACGATGGCGGCCGGCACCTCGTCGTCCTCCATTGCCACCAGAGAACGAATGTCGACCCCCACCGTCTGTCGCGTCCGCTCCGGTAGCTCGTGCACCTTTAGCCAGTACGCCTTGCCGGCGTTGGTGATGAACAGGATGTGGTCGTGGGTGGAGCCGATGAACAGCTTGGTGATGAAGTCGTCGCCCCGCAGGTTACTGCCGCGCCCCTTCCCTCCCCGCGACTGGCGCCGGTAGCTGGAGGCCGGAATCCGCTTGATGATGCCGCGGTTGGAGACGAGGACCACCATGTCCTCCTCCTCGATCAGGTCCTCGTAGTTGAACTCCTCGACCTCCGCGTCGACGATCTCGGTCCGACGGTCGTCGCCGTAGTCGGCGGCGATCTTGTTGGTCTCCCGCTTGACCACGGAGAGGATCTTCTTTGGGCTGGCCAGCAGCGCCCGCAGCTCCTTGATGAGCTCCCGCACCTGCGCCAGCTCGTCCACCACCTTCTGCACCTCGAGGCTGGTGAGCCTCTGCAGCTGCATGCTGAGGATGGCCTGGACCTGGGCGATCGACAGCTCGAAGCGCTTGCGCAGCCCGCTGCGCGCCGCCTCGACCGTCCTACTCTCGCGGATCAGCTTGATGACCGCATCGATGTTGTCGAGGGCGATCTTGAGGCCTTCGAGGATGTGCTCCCGCTCCTCGGCCTTGCGCAGGTCGTACTTGGTGCGGCGTACCACCACCTCGCGACGGTGCTCGATGAAGCGCTGCGCTATCTGCTTTAGCGTCAGCACGGCAGGCTTGCCGCCGTCGAGGGCCAGCAGGTTGACGCCGAAGGAATCCTGCAGCTGGGTCAGAGAGAACAGCTTGTTGAGCACGATCTTCGGATCCACGCGCCGGCGTATCTCGATAACGATGCGCATGCCGTGCCGATCCGACTCGTCGCGGAGGTCGGCGATGCCGTCGAGCCGCCGCTCCTTTACCAGGTCGGCAATGCGGATGATCAGGTTGGCCTTGTTAACCTGATAGGGGATCTCCGTGACGATGATCGCCTGGCGGCCGTTGCGCAGCGATTCGATGGTGGCGCGACCGCGCACCACCACCTTGCCCTTGCCGGTGGTGTAGGCATCCTCGATGCCCTTGCGCCCGAACACCACTCCGCCGGTGGGGAAGTCGGGGCCACTGATGTGCTTCATCAGCGTCGCGTCGGTGAGCTTCGGATTGTCGATGAGCGCCGCCACCCCGGAGGCGATCTCACGCAGGTTTTGCGGCGGGATGTTGGTCGCCATACCCACCGCGATGCCGCTGCCGCCGTTGGCCAACAGGAACGGGAACGCGCCCGGTAGCACTTCGGGCTCGGTCAGTGAGTCGTCGTAGTTCGAGGTGCGGTCGACGGTCTCCTTGCCGAGGTCCCGCAGCATCGCCTCCGAGATGGGCGCCAGCCGTGCCTCGGTGTAGCGCATGGCCGCCGGCGGGTCGCCGTCTATGGAGCCGAAATTGCCCTGGCCATCCACCACTGGGTAGCGGAGCGAGAAGTCCTGCGCCAGGCGCACCAGCGCGTCGTAGAGCGCCTGATCGCCGTGGGGGTGGTACTTCCCCAGCACATCGCCCACCAGGCGCGCGGTCTTCTTGTAGGGCCGATCGGGGCGGAGCCCCATCTCGTCCATCGCGTACAGCAGCCGGCGGTGCACCGGCTTGAGGCCGTCCCGCACGTCGGGCAGTGCCCGACTGACGATGACCGACATCGCGTACGTGAGATACGAGTCGCGAATCTCGTCCTCGATGGCGACCGGAATGACCTTTCCTGTTAGCTCTGCCACTTACCCTCCCGATCGGTAGCGTGGCGCGTCCGTCGCGCCTTTCGCGTCTGCCGCGCAGCCAGGCTCGTCGCCTATACGTCCAGATTGGTAACCGTAAGCGCGTTGTCCTCGATGAACTTGCGCCGCGGGGCTACCGCCTCTCCCATCAACGTGGTGAACATCGTTTCCGCTTCTACCCCGTCCTCCATCGCCACCCTGATGATGTTGCGACTGTCGGGATCCATGGTCGTTTCCCACAGCTGCTCGGGGTTCATCTCGCCAAGTCCCTTGTAGCGCTGCACGTTGGGGTTCGATCCGTTCCCCTTCTTCATGCGCTTCAGCACCCGCTCCAGCTCGGGGTCGTCGTAGGCGTACTCCACCGACTTCCCGGACGCGATCTTGTAGAGCGGGGGCATGGCGATATAGATGTGGCCATTCTCGAACAGCGCATTCATGTAGCGATACAAGAAGGTGAGCAGCAGCGTACGGATGTGGGACCCGTCGACGTCGGCGTCCGCCATGATGATGATCTTGTGGTAGCGCAGGCGCTCGAGGTCGAATTCGTTGCCAGCACCGGCGCCGAGGGTGGTGATGATCGGCAGCAGCTTGTCGTTCGAGAGCACGCGGTCGATGCGGGTCTTCTCCACGTTCAGCATCTTGCCCCACAGCGGCAGGATCGCCTGGAACTGCCGATCACGGCCCTGCTTGGCACTGCCACCTGCCGAGTCGCCCTCGACGATGTAGAGCTCGCACTTGGCCGGATCGGTCTCGGCACAGTCGGCGAGCTTGCCCGGTAGGCCGCTGCTCTCCAAGAAGCTCTTGCGACGGGTCAGGTCACGCGCGCGCCGGGCCGCCTCGCGGGCCTTAGCGGCGAGAATGGTCTTCTCGAGGATCGCCTTGATGACCGCCGGCTGTTCCTGGAAGTGGTGGGTCAGCCCTTCGTTCACCACCGACTCGACGGCGCCACGCACCTCGGTATTGCCGAGCTTGCTCTTGGTCTGACCCTCAAACTGCGGGTCGGAGATCTTGACCGAGACGACCGCGGTCAGACCCTCGCGCACGTCGTCGCCGGTGAGGCTCTCCTCGAGCTTCTTGTCGAGCTTCATCCGCTTGAGGAAGTCGTTGAGCGTGCGGGTGAGCGCGCCACGGAACCCGCTCAAGTGAGTGCCACCATCCCGGTTGTTGACGTTGTTAGCGTAGCAGAAGACCTGCTCGTTGTAGCCGTCGTTGTACTGCAGTGCCACCTCTACGGCGACGCCATCGCGATCGTCCTCCGAGAGGTAGACCGGCTCGCCGTGGATGCTCTGCTTGGTCTCGTTGAGCTGGGCAATGAACTCGCGGATGCCGCCGGCGAACTCGAAGACGTGCGCCTTCTTCTTCTCTCCCCGTTTGTCGGTGAGGGTGATCTTGATGCCGCGATTCAGGAACGCCAGCTCGCGGAGGCGTCGCGACAGCACGTCGAAGGAGAAGTCGACGGTCTCGAAGATCTTCTTGTCCGGCTTGAAGCTGGTAGTGGTGCCCGACGAGGTCGCCTTGCCCGTGACTGCCACCTTGTCGTCCGGCACGCCGCGCTCGTAGGCCTGGTGATAGACCTTGCCGTCCTTGTGGACCTCGACCTTGCACCACTCCGACAACGCGTTGACCACCGACACGCCGACACCGTGGAGACCCGACGACACCGCGTAGCTGCGATTGCCGAACTTGCCGCCGGCGTGCAGCGTGGTCATTACCACCTGCAGCGCACTGACCTTCTCGGTGGGGTGGTCGTCGACTGGGATACCGCGGCCATCGTCGACGACGGTCACCACGTTGTCCTTGGCGATGGTGACGCTGATGCTGGTGGCGAATCCCGCCATCGCCTCATCCACACTGTTGTCCACCACCTCGTAGACGAGCTGATGGAGGCCATCGGGCCCGGTCGAGCCGATGTACATGCCAGGTCGCTTGCGAACCGGCTCGAGCCCCTCGAGCACTTGGATGTGTTCAGCCGAATAGGCGTCTTGCATGCGTTTCTCCCAGGAGGGCAGGTAGCTCGACGGGTTGCAGGCCGGCGGTCTCAATCGGCCGACGGTCGCGCGACGATCCCCTCCCGTCTCGTCAGCAGACCCGTACAGCGGCCGATAAATATATGTGCCGAAGATATTTACCTGGCGAGGACGCTACCCCGAATCGGAAAAAAAGTAAAGCGGAATGGGGCCGCGCGGTTGCACACGCCGCTGCCAGGTGCTAACGTGAACGGCTCCTCGACGGAGTGTTCATAAGCTGTGGATAACTTATGGGAAACGGTACCTCGTTGTGCCGCTCGATAGCATGCTTTTCTCGGCCGTGACACCGGTGCTCGGCTACATCCCACCACGCTCCTGTCAATTGTTTGCTGCACAAAGCTTTGCCAGGCACGTCCCGGTATTATGGCCGATTCTGGTTTCGGCCGGAATTGGAGCAGGAACGGCCAGATCGTGGGGAGAATCGCATCTGACTGTGGATAACCTGTTGACACAATGAGCGCCACCCATGGATCAGCTAATGGCACCACCACGGCCACCACAGCCGCTTGGGACTACGAGGTGTTCTGGTCGGAGGCGCTCAAGGAGCTGCAGGAGCAGCTTACCGCGCAGGAATTCGAGACCTGGCTCCGCAAGCTCAGCTACCTCCGCTCCGCCGAGAGCGAGGTGGTCATCAGCGTGCCCTCGTCTTTCTACCGCAGCCAGGTCGAGAGTCGCTACCAACGCGGACTCGAACAAACGCTCCGCGATCTCTCGGGGCAATCGATTCGGGTGGAGTTCGTCGTCGACAAAGCGACCGCTGCCGCCATCGCCGAGGAAGAAGCTGCGACGGGGAACGACAAGACGTCGGCACGTAGACCCGACGCGCGACTCGAGCCACGCAGCTCGGCGGCGCCGCCGCCACCCGCCCGGCGTGCCCACCGTCAGCTCAATCAGGAGTACAACTTTGCCCGGTTCGTGGAGGGGGAGAGCAACTCCTTCGCGCTCAACGCCGCCATGGCCATCGCCAACAACCCGGGCCGCTCCTATAACCCGTGCCTCATCTACGGCAGTGTCGGACTGGGCAAGACCCATCTGCTGCAAGCCATCGGCAATGAGGTCCACCGGCAGCTCACCGACCTCAAGGTGGTCTACGTCACCGTCGAGACCTTCACCAACGAGTTCATCCAGTCGATCAAGGAGAAGACCGGCCACCGCTTCAAGAACCGCTACCGATCGGCGGACGTGCTCCTCATCGACGACGTCCAGTTCCTGCAGGGTAAGGTCGAGACCCAGCACGAGCTGTTCCACACCTTCAACGCGCTCTATGACGCCAAGAAGCAGATGGTGTTCAGCAGCGACCGACCGGTCGCTGAGCTGAAGGCACTGCCCGACCGTCTGATCAATCGCTTCGAACGCGGGCTCAACGTCGACCTGCAGCCACCCAGCTACGAGACCCGCATTGCGATTCTGCGACAGAAGGTGGAGGAGCGTCAGATCGACATCGGCGACGACGTCATCGAGCTAATCTCCCGCAACGTTCGCACCAACGTACGCGACCTCGAGAAGGCACTCACCAAGCTGGTGGCATATGCGGAGTTGGTGGAACGGACCATCAGTATCGATATCGCCAACCGCGAGCTACGCGATCTGTTCTCACGCCCCGACTCGCGCAACATAGGCGTCGATGCCATCCAGCGAACCGTCGCCGAGTTCTTCTCCCTCACCGCCAACGATCTGCGTGGCAAGAAGAGAACCAAGGCCATCGCGTTCCCCCGTCAGGTAGCGATGTACATCACCCGCCGCCTCACCGAGTACTCCACCACGGAGGTCGGCAACGAGTTTGGCGGACGAGATCACACCACCGTTATGTACGCCTGTCAGAAGGTGGAAGAGCGGATGAAGACCGATGCTACCCTCGAGCCGACGATCCAGCAGATCATCCGCTCGCTGAGCCCCCCTGAAATCGACTGATCGCCTGGCAAAACTGTGAGCAACCTGTCCGCATGCGGTGGCCGAACGACCGTCACGGACACCGGCGGTGGAAGATGTGGACAACCCCGCTCACTTATACCGAGCTTTTCCGAGCGCCTATAACGTTACGCATGATACAGTTGCAACGATTTTGCACATATCCACGCCACCTACTACCATTCCCACTATCTTCTTTAACTAGTAGGGAGAAGGGATGAAGTTCAGCTGCGAGCGAGATCCGATACTGAAGGAGATCGCAAACGCGTACGAGATCATCTCGACACGCAATTCGCTCTCGATTCTCTCCAACGTGTTGCTGGAGGCCAGGGACGACCACTTACTGGTGCGTGCCACTGACCTCAAGGTCAACTACGAATCGTCCATTCCGGTAACCGTCGCCACCCCGGGGAGCATCACTGTGTTCTGCGACAAGCTCCACGGCATCCTGCGGTCGCTCCCCGATGGTGAAGTGGAGTTCAAACAGGACGACGACTTCCAGCTCAAGATCAGTACGAGGGCTCGGAACGTGCGCTTCCAGCTGAAGGGCATCGCAGCGGAGAAGTACCCGCAGTTCCAGACGGTAGACGACAGCGCCCGGTTTACGTTCGCGCAGCGAGACCTCATCGACATGGTGGCGCAGACGCTGTTCGCGGTTTCCGACGACGAAACCCGCTACTTCATGAACGGGGTCTATCTCGAGAAGCAACAGGGCAAGCTAACGATGGTGGCTACCGATGGCCGTCGGCTCGCCTACTGCTCGAAGGAAGTCGATGGCGCTATCGACGACTTCACCGGCGTCATCATCCCGTCCAAGGCGCTACAGATACTGCGTCGTCAGGCACCCAAGGAGGGGGACTTCTCCCTCGCCGTCACGGAGAAGAACTTCCACGTTAGCTACGACCGGCAGCGTCTGGCTTCGAGTATCATCGACGCCCAGTTCCCCAACTATCAGCGTGTCATCCCCGACGAGCAGGCCTACCGAATCGTGATCGACCGCACCGAGTTCGAAGAGGGGCTGAAGCGAGTGTCCCTGCTCGTGGAGCAGAAGTCTCGCCGGGTTCACCTGGAGACCCAACCAGATGTGATCGTCATCCGTTCGAGCGAGGGTGAGATCGGAGCCGCACGTGAAGAGATACCTTGCGAGTACAGCGGCCCGGAACAGGCACTCGCACTCAACTACACCTATTTGCTCGAGCCGCTCAGAGAGATGCGTTCAGACAAGGTAGCGGTGGAGTTCACCGACCCATCTAAGTCGATATCTCTGCTGCCCGTTCCAGAGGCGGACTACTTCCACGTAGTCATGCCGATGCAGACCGGCTGACCTCACGTCTGCAGACGCTTCGTCTGCATCAGTTTCGCAACATCCGCGAAGCCCATCTCGATGGCCTCGGCCGGTCGGTATTCCTGGTCGGTGAGAATGGCCAGGGCAAGACCAACCTCCTCGAGGCGGTGTACCTCCTCTGCTCGGGCGGTTCATTTCGCACTCGGATCGATCGCCACTTGGTCCAGGATGGGACCACGTCTACCGCTGTCCACGGCTCGTTCGTCGAAGAGGGCGACCACGACAAGGCAGGGATGGCTACCAGTGCGTCCGCTGTGGGCGTAGGAATCGAGCTCGGCGACGGTAAAGCGATGACCCTGGATGGGGCACGGGTGAGGGATCGGATGCAGCTGGTGGACCACGCCCCCTGCATCGCCTTTACCCACAACGACCTCGAGTTCGTGGACGGCGGCCCCGACCGCCGGCGCTGGTACTTCAACCAGACCATGGCCATGCTGGACCCGTTGTTCATGGAACAGCACCGGCGCTATCGCAGGGCGCTCCGCGCCCGCAATACGTTGCTGCGCGCCCAGGAGATGGACCAGGTTCCTCTCTATGATCCGCAGCTGGTTGCCGCTGGCAGGGAGATAACGCAGCAGCGCGGTAGGCTGGTGGAGCAGATCAGCGGCGTTATCGAGGAACTGTTCGTGGCGGTGGCCGGCATCGAACGAGTGGCACTGCGCTACCGACCCTCGTGGTCGATAGACTCGGACGCCGACCAGGTGACGGCGCGGTTGCAGGAGCAACGCGGACACGATCGTCACATGCGAACCACTACCAGCGGCCCGCATCGCGACGAGTTCGTCCTGCTGCTCGACCGCGCCCGGTTCGCAGTGCAGGGGTCGACCGGTCAGCGGCGCCTGGCCTCGCTGATACTGCGCGTGGCGCAGGGACGCTTCTTTCAGCAGCTCACCGGGCGCCGGCCGCTGCTGCTTCTCGACGACGTCCTGCTCGAGCTGGACGCGGAGAAGCGTGCCCGCTTCGTCGCGCACCTGCCGGACGCAGCGCAGATGTTCTTCACCTTTCTACCCGACGAGGCCTATCCCAGGTACGCCCGCGACGACACGGTCACCTACCGGGTGACCGCCGGCAGCTTCCAGCGGGAGGCGCCGTGAAGCGAGCGGGCGACGTGCTCACCGAGCTGCTGCGCCGCGCCCGGATCCAACTCGATAACCCTCACAGCTCGATGGCCAGAAGCTGGCCGGCAATCGTCGGTGAAGACCTGGCCAGCCACGCTCACTTGGCCGATGTCGACCACGGTCGCATGTTGGTGGAGGTGGACCACCCGGCGTGGCTGCAGTTGCTGCAGATGCAGGAGCGCCGGATTGTCCGCGAGGTAGCCCGACGCTACCCACAGCTCGGCGTCACTCGCATGACGTCGGTGCTGCGACGCACCGAGCCGACGGAGTGAGTCTGCTCTTGCCCAGGCCGGTTCGTTGACGCCCGCGACGGGCAGCTCGTATATTCTCTGTCACTCGTCGATGCGCCGCCGGCCTCGATTGCTGGTCGGGAGGCGCCAACCACCACGGGGTCTTATCCACGTAGAGCGGAGCCATCCACCTAGGAACACTCCAGCGGAGCCAGATACGCCATGAAGAGAACGTTTCAACCGAGCCGCGTCCGACGCCGTAGGCGGTTAGGGTTTCGCGAGCGAATGAAGACACGCGGCGGTCGCAACATCTTGAAGCGGCGTCGCCGCAAGGGACGGATCAAGCTCACCGTCTCTGATGAGAAGAAGCCGTACTAGGCTGGCGGCGACATCGTTCGGCTGGCCTAAGGACGTTCGCCTGCGCCGGGCGGCGGAGGTCAGACGGCTGTACCGCGCACCCCGCACCAAGTGGCACGACGGCCTGAGGGTGCTCGCGCTACCACGTCCGGTCGATGGCGGCAGCCGCATGGCAGTCTCGACCGTACGCGGGTTTTCGAGCGCCGTGGCCCGCAATCGCGCCCGCCGCCGGGCTCGCGAGGCCGCGCGGCTGTTGCGTCCGCAATTGATCGGCGGTCACGACGTGCTGGTGATGGTCCGGCCGCAGCTCCTGCGAGTGGGCGGCTCTGCTGTCATCGGCCAACTCGAGTCGGCGTTGCGGCAGGCGCGCTTGCAACCGATGCCACGCAGATTATCGGTGATCACGCGGTCCGGCACTTTGGTGCGGGAAGCGGCCCTGC
This sequence comes from uncultured Spirochaetaceae bacterium, assembly GCA_913043885.1. Classification (GTDB taxonomy): domain Bacteria; phylum Spirochaetota; class Spirochaetia; order SZUA-6; family Bin103; genus Bin103. The sequence continues at coordinate 23,784 of CAJWOB010000005.1, forward strand.
TGCGCGGCTTATGTTCGATGGTCGGTCGGCCAGTCCAGTTGGCATGGCCTTGGCTGGCGCAATGTCAATCGACAGCCTTGACGGCCATGATGGATACCCGCCGGCAAAAGGCCACATCGGCGTCTCCGTATTGCCGGCGATTCTGGGGGTCGCCGATACCATGCCCTCCGCGCTTGACGGCCGGACATTGCTGAATCTGATCGTGATTGGTTACGAGCTGGCCGCTCGGATGGCGGTAGCACAACACAGCACGACCACGGACTATCACGCGTCGGGATCGTGGAATGGTGTCGCTTGTGCTGCCATCGTTGCGCGGATGCTGGGTCTTGATCAGAGCCGGGTGCGTGAGGCCATGGGGATCGCTGAATACCACGGGCCACGCAGTCAGATGATGCGCTGCATCGAGCACCCAACTATGGTCAAGGACAGCTCCGGCTGGGGAGCCATGACCGGTGTTTCATCGGCTTATCTTGCCGAGTCAGGCTTTACTGGTGCTCCGGCGATCATCGTTGAGGCCCCTGAAGTCGAGCCGATCTGGAAAGACCTGGGTAGCCGTTGGATCATTACTGAACAGTACTTCAAACCCTATCCTGTCTGCCGTTGGGCGCATGGACAAATTGCTG